>NZ_CP047901.1:600000-801504 GCF_009936135.1 Candidatus Chazhemtobacterium aquaticus | reverse complement strand
TCACCAGCTTCAATGGTTAGGGGAGCATTACTCTTGATGGAGGAAGAGGTCTGATTAGTTAGAAGTAGATCGTAAGCAAGGGAGACATTACCAGAGGAAGTAAAGGAGGAGGGAACATTAGAGACTAGACCTGAGGGAGATACAGAGAAGAGAGTGTTAAGAGAAGAGTCCTTAAGAGTTAAGCTACCTAGGGTAGAGTTAATGGCAAACTTAGCAGAAGCAGTTGAGTTACCACCTACTAGTAAATCAACAGTAGCGTTTTTGGGATATACCGCTCCATCACTCTGTAACCAGTAGATGCTACCAGCAGCAGCAGTAGCTGGATCTACCCAGGAGAGAGTACCTGAGCCATTGTTACTTAAGATATATCCAGAGGAGTTGTGTGATGAGGGCCAGGTGTAGGTAAGACCGTTAAACTGGGTAGTACCAATGTTGGTTAAGTTACCAGTGTTGGTAATTCTGCTAGTACCACCAGTCTGAAGATCGCCAGAGGTTAGATTAATGTTTCCTGCCAGAGTTAGGTTACCAGTGGAGGAGAGAGTGTTGCTGGAGGAGAAGAATCGAAGGTTACCAGTTTGTGAATCACCAATGGTTAAAGGTTGCATTAACCTGTTGGCAATGGTAGAAGCACTACCGGTGAAAGTTAGATTTCCTGATACAGTAGCATTACCTGCTACGTCTAGTTTCTCACTGGGAGAGGTGGTGCCGATGCCGACGTTGCCGTTGGTCCAGTCAATGCGAACTCTTTCAAGATTGTTGGTTCTAAAGACTAGGGGGTAAGAGACATAGGATTGGAGGCCGTATGTTCCACCCATGTTGCCGATTTTGCCGTAGGTGTTACCGTTGGAGTGTTTGAGATCAATAGTGCCGTCCGAAAAGATGGATTCCCAGGTACCGGAGTCAACATGGAGAGGGGCTGAAGGCGAGCTTGTGCCAATACCAACTCTCTGGTTGGTGGTATCAAAGGTAACGAAAGAGGTACCGGCAGCATTGGCAATGTTTAGGGCAGTAGTAGAGTCTGATCTTGGCATCCACTTACTACCAGCGACTGAGATTAAGTTTCCGGTAGAGGTATCGACTCTGAAGATGGCAGAAGCTGAGGCTGAACTTCCAACAAGTAAATCAACAGTAGCGTTCTTGGGGTAAAGAGCACCGCCTGATTGTGCCCAGTAGATGGCTCCAGATGCGGCTCCGGCTGGATCAACCCAGGAGAGAGTACCTGAACCATTGGTGGAGAGAACATAGTTGGTTGATTGGGAAGCAGGCCAGGTGTAGGTGATGTTGTTGAATTCTGTAGTAGTGCCAACAGTGAGTGAACCGGTGATGTTTAGGTTGTCATTGACGTCGACTTGGCCAGTAGTGGAGTCGAGAGTTAAATTGCCTGAGGTAGTGTCTATGGTATTGCCATCAAGGCGAAGATTGTCGACAGTGAGTTGAGAGAGGCCGGTGATGCTCTGGGAGTTACCAGTAATGCTACCAGTGAGTGTGGCAGCACCTAAGCGGAGGGTGCCAGCAGAAGCGGTTATATCATGATCACCAGTTCCGGAGAAGGTTAGATCTGCACCAGCTCCAGAAAGAGTGATACCAGTGGTGCCAGTAGAGGAAAGATTGCCGGTAGTGTCTACCTGGAAGGCATTGCCAGTACCTGAGGTCAGAGTGCCATCGATGTCAGCGTTACCGGATGTGGTGAGGTTGCCGGTGATGGCAGTGTTGTTAGCCAGAGAAATGCTGCCAGTGGTTGAGCCGCCAATGGTAAGAGGAGCCATATTAGTAGTAGCTAAATTACCTTCACCAGTTAGATATGTAGCAACATTAGCGGTTGTTCCTGAGATACTAGCGGTTGGAGTACCACTATTTACATTAATGAAAGCAAACTTAGCAGATGAGGTAGCTGATCCACCAACTAGTAGATCAACAGTGTCATTCTTGGGGTAGACAACACCACCGGCTTGATGCCAGTAGATGGTGCCACCAGTGGCAGCGGCGACATCAACCCAGGTTAGAGTACCTGAGCCGTTATTGGTTAGAACGTATCCGGCAGCTTCGTGAGAAGCGGGCCAGGTGTATGTGAGGTTGTTGAAGGTGGTGGTACCAGCAAAGGTAACATTGTCATTAAGAGAGATGGTAGAAGAGTTACTAGTAAGGGTTAAGTTACCAGAGACATCATCAATGGTGTGAGCGACATTACCAATGGCCACTATGTGTCCAGATGAGTTGACTTGGAACTGCGAGGTGCTACCCACTGAAAGGAGGGAGGTGGGGGAGGTAGTACCAATCCCAACATTTCCAGTATTACTGATATACACATAAGGGTTGGAGTGAGCAGAGGTGCCACCAAGACCAACTACTCCGGTACTAAAATCACCATAGATGAGTGATGTTGTAGAGGAGTTGGCAAGGTAGAGTTTGTTACTGCCAGTTTCGGAGTAACCAGCCCTGTAACCAATGAAGACATTGTTATCACTATTAGCCCTCAAAGAGTATCCAGCTTCGTAACCAATGATGGTGTTGTAGTCAGCTCCAGTAAAGGCAGCTCCAGTACCATAGCCAAAGGAGCGATAGCCAATGGCAAGATTGCCAGTACCTGTTTGATTGTAATACCCAGCCTGATTCCCTAAAAAGTCGTTGAAGTAACCAGTGGTGTTAGAGTAGCCAGATTGAGACCCTAAAAAGTTGTTGAGGTAACCAGTGGTGTTAGAGTAGCCAGATTGATACCCCAAAAAGTTGTTGTGAACACCAGTGGTGTTAGAGCGGCCAGATTGTTGTCCTAAAAAGTTGTTGAAGTAACCAGTGGTGTTAGAGTAGCCAGATTGATATCCTAAAAAGTTGTTGGAGTAACCAGTGGTGTTAGAGTAGCCAGATTGAGACCCTAAAAAGTTGTTGTTGGCACCAGTGGTGTTAGAGCGGCCAGCCTCATCGCCCAGGAGGACATTGTGGAGATTAGCTCCACCAGTTCTTAACTCTAGTCCTAATGCTCCCGATGAGGCGTTGAGAGCCAGAGTTGGAGCGGAGGCAGTGATTTGTTTAACCGAGATGTCATCGATAGAGCCAGTAAAGTCAACGGTGGGGGTAAAGATTAAGTTGCCAGTACCAGTGGCGGCAATGACCTGAGTGTAGGTGCCATTAGCTAATACATAATGACCAGCTACTCCACCTAGAGTAAGTTTTACTTGTCCAGCGGTTCGGTTCCTGATGGTGTAGGTAACTTGGTAGTTGTTGCCACTACTGACAGAGACGTTTTGAGAGAGTGTAGCAGCACTATCTACTAGTTTAACGATATTGAAGTTGGCTCCTGAGCCAGTACCACCAGTAACCGCCACACTACTATTAACAGTACAGGCTGTTCCTGCATTGGAGAGAGTCCATGCAGTGATGGCTCCATTAGCATCTACGGTAGAAACAGTAACCTGAGCATCATTAGCTCCGTTGGTGAGGGTTAAAACATTACCAGCAGTGTATCCAGTACCGCCGTGATTCATTAAGATACCGCCATTGGCGACTGTGTCAATAGCTCCGGTGGTGCCGGTGTGATCCATCTCGGCTCCATCCCAATTCCAGGGACTTGAGTATGTCCAGTCTCCGCTAGGATTGGAAGAGAAGTTGCCATTAGTAACTTTTTCAGCAGAGAGCACTGCTTCGGTATTGGCTCCTTGGATACTAGCGAGGGTATTGGTAGTGTCTAGGTTAAGGAAAGTGGTGCCAGCAGCATTATTAACTCTAAAGGCCGAGGTGGAGTCAACCGTGTTTTGAAACAGAGCATTGCCGGCTAGGTGGAGGGTAGCGGTGGGAGAGGTGGTACCAATCCCCAACCTTTGATTAGTAGTATCAAAGGTAACAAAAGGAGAGCCTGTAGCATTGGCAATGTTTAGAGCAGTGGTTGAGTCTGATCTTGGCATCCACTTGGCTCCAGAGAGAGAAACAAGGTTACCAGTAGTAGCATCAACTCTGAAGATGGCAGAGGCTGTTGCATTACTACCAACTAACAAATCAACAGTAGCGTTCTTGGGATGCAATGCTCCTGCTGTTTGTGTCCAGTAGATGGTAGAAGCAACAGCTGATGCTGGATCTACCCAGGAGAGAGTACCTGAGCCATTGGTGGAGAGTACGTAGTTGTTGGTTTGTGATCCTGGCCAGGTGTAGGTTAGACCATTAAATTGGGTAGTACCAATATTGGTTAGGTTGCCAGCGTTAGTAATTCTGCTAGTACCACCAGTTTGAAGATCACCTGAGGTTAGATTAATGTTACCTGCCAGAGTTAAGTTACCAGATGAAGAGAGAGTGTTACTGGAGGAGTAGAACTGGATATCGGAGGCAGAGTCAGGAGCAAGAGTTAGTGCACCAGTGGTAGTAGTAATGATACTGGCTTGATGGAATTGAAGATTACCATTGTTAAGAATGGTAAGACGAGGTGTACCAGAGGCTGAAGCAGTGAGGATGTCACTAGAGTTTCTACTATCAATGATAGCTGAAGCATTACCAGCGTAGTCACCGTATATATGAAGCTTGCCTGTGGGTGAGGTTAGGCCAAGGCCGAGGTTGCCGATGGAGGTGAGGCGGAGTCTTTCGGCCATATTACCTTCGGTAGTACAACTACCAGCGCAGGTTGAGAAGGTAAGATCGGTGGCGTGAGCAGCGGGGCTGTTGGTTCTGATGGCACTGATGCCGGCAGAGTAGATTTCACTGACAGTTGAGACTCCAAAGACGATACGAGCAGAGCTGTTGGTGGAGGTATCTAGATTGCTAATCTTTAGACCGTCGATATTTCCTCCAACCGCGGTGTCGGCGATATGGAGTTTGGTTCTGGGGGTAGTAATACCAATTCCGACTCTCTGGTTGGTGGTATCAAAGGTAACAAATGGTGAGCCTGCAGCATTGGCAATGTTTAAAGCAGTAGTTGAGTTGGATCTTGGCATCCAATTACTACCAGCGACTGAAATTAAGTTTCCAGTAGAGGTATCGACTCTGAAGATGGCAGAAGCTGAGGCATTACTACCCACCAAAAGATCAACAGTAGAGTTCTTGGGATGCAATGCACCTGCAGTTTGTGTCCAGTAGATGGTAGAGGCAACAGCTGATGCTGGATCTACCCAGGAGAGAGTACCTGAGCCATTGGTGGAGAGAACATAGTTGTTGGCTTGTGATCCCGGCCAGGTGTAGGTTAATCCTCCCAGAGTAGTAGTACCACCAACAGTTAAGTTGCCACTGGTATTTAAGTTACCACTCATACTTAGGTGACCAACTCCTGCTGGAGCAGATGAAGTACCAAGAGCCAGAGATGAAGAGATGGTGGCGTAGGAGGATACAGACAAACCACCAGACAACTGGGTTAAGACAGAATCTAAGAGGATATTACCTTGGTTGTAGGTCTTTAGAGTGAGATGGTTACTCTCAAAACTCCACCAGCTTCAATGGTTAGGGGAGCATTACTCTTGATGGAGGAAGAGGTCTGATTAGTTAGAAGTAGATCGTAAGCAAGGGAGACATTACCAGAGGAAGTAAAGGAGGAGGGAACATTAGAGACTAGACCTGAGGGAGATACAGAGAAGAGAGTGTTAAGAGAAGAGTCCTTAAGAGTTAAGCACCTAGGGTAGAGTTAATGGCAAACTTAGCAGAAGCAGTTGAGTTACCACCTACTAGTAAATCAACAGTAGCGTTTTTGGGATATACCGCTCCATCACTCTGTAACCAGTAGATGCTACCAGCAGCTGCAGCAGCTGGATCTACCCAGGAGAGAGTACCTGAGCCATTGTTACTTAAGACATATCCAGAGGAGTTGTGTGATGAGGGCCAGGTGTAGGTAAGGCCGTTGAGGGTGGTGGTGCCGGAGAGGGTAAGATTGTTGGCGTTGATGTTGCCAGAGGAGTTGAAGTAGTAGGTTTCGTTGCTACCAACAGCAATACCCCTGGAGAATCTGGTGTAGTTGGTGTCATCAGTGATGATGGTGTTGTTGGCTAGGGTAATGGTACCTGAGTTGTTGATGGTGAATTTGGGAGTACCTGAGGCTGAAGCGGTGAAGATGGGGCCTGAGTTTAGTTGGTTGACGATGAAGGCTGATTTGCCACCAGCTAAGGCGTCGATGGTGGTTTGACCTCCAGTGGTGACGACGAAGCGATCGGTTTCGCTGGAGCCGGAGGAAAGACGGAGAAGTTCTCCTGTGTTGTTGTTATTGCCAACATAGCCGGAGATGAGGCTGCCGGTGGTGAGGTTGGCGTTAACAACACGGATGAAGTCATCGGTGGTGGTGCCACCAATGAAGTTGACTTGACCGATACCATCGGGGGCGATGGTGATGTCACCCTCGGAGAAGGGAGTAGTGGAGAGGGTGAGAGCCTCACCTTGGAGAGTGAAGTTGCCGGAGTCGGCCACTATAGAGGGGTTTTGTTCGCCTAAGACAATTTCTCCGGAGCTGTTCATGAAGAAGAGAGTGTTGACGGTGGCAGAGCCGGAGGCTGAGACGGGGATACCGGAGACTGTTTCTGAGTTAAGAGCGTAAGCAACGGTGGCAATGGGTTGGCGAGGGGTAAGAGTCTCGGTGGCGACCTCGACTTCAAGCCAGACGGCGGTGTTTTCGGTAAAGACATCGGCGGGGATTTCTGATCCACAGGCACCATCACCTAAAAGAACGTTAAAAATACCGTCTTGATCTGGATCAACGCTACAAGTGGTGGTTGAGTAAAGACAGTCTTCACCGGCACCACCGCTACAAATGCCTTGGGTTCCGCCTGTTTCTTGATCCCAGAGCTTAAAGGTGGCGTTTATGGGCGTAACGATTGGGGTACCGGAGGAATCGGTTAAACGGCCTTGGAAAGAGAGTTGGCGGGTGGGTCGATTGGGAGTAGAAGGGTAGGCTGATATGCGCTCACTTTGGATGATGATCTGGCGGAAACCGAAGAGAGCAAAGGCGGAGGTAAAGAGAACAAGTAAGGCTAGATGAAGATATGGAGTGAAGGGGAGTTGGTGGTAGCTTCTATATACGGGTGATGAGGTAAGACGAGTGATGGGTTTTTGAATGAAGCTGGGTAGATTTAGATTAAAACCTTGGCGAGAGGTAGTCTTGGGTTTAAGCCAGGAGAGAGCGGGAATGGGCTTAAGCCTGGGAGAGTTGGTTTCTGGTTTGACTTTGGGAGTAACAAGTCCTTGATTGGTGGCGAATTGAGTGAAGATGTTAAGGCTGCTTAAGCGGCGGGATGAGGTAGAGGAGGGGGTGTTGGTAAGTTCAAGATAGTGGGAGTATTGGTCAACGACGTCTGATTCTAGGCTTGAGTCGAGTTGTTGAGCAGAAGGAAGGGTTTTAAGGTCTGGGTGTTGATCAACCCAGGCGAGGAAGTGGCGGATATCGGAGAGGTAGTTTCTTACAGTTGAGGCGGATTTTTGCTGGTCTTTGAGATGCTGGGAGAAAGAAGAGAGCAGGTTAGGTGATGAGGTTTGGATGCTAGTAGGTTCAGGTTTGGGGGTAGAGTCAGGTGAGGTAATGGTGGGGATTATGAGAGGTGGTTGGTGATAGACGATTTCGATAAAAGTGGCGAAGCGGCGAAGCGAGGAGAAGTGGCGGGAGATGGTGGAGTGGGGAAGATCTTGATGGGTAAGGAAGTCAAGGTAGGCTTGGAAGTGGTCGCTGCTTAAACGTTGGGGAATGGCTGAGGAGATTTGAGGTTGATATTGGGAGAGCCAGTCAAGAAAGCGACGAATATCAGAGAGGTAGTTTTTGACGGAGACCTTAGAGAGTCCTTTCTTACCTCCTTGGCGAGAGGAAGGGAGTTCGAGAAGGAAGCTCTTGAATTGATTGACTAAGGTCTCCATGGGCAGGAAGTTTTTGTGATTAAAGGCTTAGTTAGTTGATAACAGGAAAAGAATAAGAGCCGGCAGGATGAAGATCATGGCGGCTGTTATGGTCTCAAGTACTGGTGAGGGGTGGGTTGAGGCTTTGCTTGAGGAGGAAGAAGGTTGGTGAGAGTAGTCGATTATTTGCATGTTAGTGGGTTTTGCGTTAATTGATTAATTAAGGCTGCTTTAGACAAATTTATATGCTTTATACAGCCTATGAGTACTATATATTAGTGTCAAGTGGATAACTTACAGGAATTGGAGTAGTTTTTGCGGTGAATATAGGGGTGGGTAATAGGCATGTTTGTGGAAAAAATGGAGAGTGAATTACAATGCGGAAATGCAAAACGCTATTCTTTTGTGCTAGGGGAGAGAGGTAATAGAGTTGTGAGAGTAGTCGATTACCGCAGGTTTTTGGGGGTGTGTAAAGGGGTTATCCACAAGGAAAAATGATATAGAATGATAGGGTTAAGTACGACGGCAGTGAGATACGAGATTTTTTAGGAGTTTTTGTGTTGGTTTGAGGCTATTTAGGCACGAAATCGATCTAGTTGGGAGTTAATGTGGGGGATTAGAAATCGAGAATATTTTGTTATGGGATTGGTTAGGGTTAAAAATCATTAAGGTTGGTTGTTTATTGATGTAAAATCTCCGTATTTTTAACTGATTAAGATTCACGCTTATTTATGACGTTATTAGCAAATGGTTTGGGTGAGTGATAAGAGTTTAAAAATGAAAAAAAGAGCGATGATAGGTGTTAAGTGTTTTTGGTTGGGTGGGCTGGCTTTGGGAGGGAGGCTAAAACGAGTGGTTTTAGAGGGTTTTTGGGGTTTTATCTTCAGGTTGATAGGGGTTTGAGGGACGATATAGTTTGTATGGTTTTGTATGTAGCGTTTTGGAGGAGCAAATGACGCTATTGGTTGAGAAAGATTGAGGACTATGTTTACTAGAGGATATTGGGTCTGAGTGATGGTTGGTAAGAGCAACTTTGACGTTGGGCTAGCCTAGCCTCAAGGCGTGCCTGAATGCCTCTAGAAAGCGCTTTGGAGCTTGTCAAGGTGATGTTAGGAGTATTTATAAAGGTGTTTCGTGATATTGATTGTGACAGGAAAGGAGAGACGGCGCTATACCCGTAGGGGTATGATTGGATTTGGATATTTTAAGATTTATGGTTTGGGTGTTTGAGAAATGGTGAGTCTTGAGATATTGATGTTGATGAGGGAGTAGTTCTTGAAGCCTACTTTAAATATGTGGGCAAGCAATTAGGGAAGGGAGAGTGCGGCTTAGGTTTTAAGTAGCCATTCGTACAAGGGGACTGTTTGAATTTTTATCTTTCCTTGTTCAAACTCGTTTTTTTCACTTTCAGTAACAACTATGAAATGGCTGGCTTTTTGCTGCTCGTTGGCCGCTTTTACCAAGGCTCTTACCTCCCTGTCTCGTGTTTCTGCTGTATCAAAGTGTTGTGCGACCTGAATCAATGACCCTTCTTTGGGAAGATAGAAATCAACTTCATAATCTTGGGTGGTTTTATAGTAGTACACATCTGAGTGTTTTCTGCGTAGTTGCAAGAAAACGGCGTTTTCCATTAACTTGCCTTTATTCTCTGAAAAAGAGAAGCCGACAGATTGTGTTAAACCTGTATCGATGCTGTAGATCTTTTTGGCAGCAATTTGTTGTTTTTTAATGGAGTAGGTGTATTTGTTAACCATAAAAAAGAGCCAGCTGTTTTCCAGATAGTCGATATAGTTGATGACTGTGTTGACGCTGCCAAGTTTCAGGAGGTCTTTGAGCTTGTTGAATGACACCAGGTTGGCTGTGTTGCTGAGCAGATAAAAGGATAGTTCTTTTAAGCCCCTGACGTTGTCGAGTTTGTAGCGAGTGGCAATATCACGATAGAGGATGTCATCATACAATGTTTTGTGAACTTCAAGTTCTGGGTATTTAAGGGCATCTGGAATGCCGCCGTAGCTGAGATATTCATTGGCGAGTTTGCGTAAGTTGCCACGTTGTTTGGTTGTTAGGACGTTAAGGTTTGGTGTCTTAATATTTTTGAAATTTAAATATTCTTGAAATGAAAACGGGAAAAGCTCTACTCGTATTGAGCGTCCGGTTAACCTTGTTCCTAGTTCCTGACTGAGTAATGAGGCATTAGATCCGGTGACAATGAACTTATATCCTTGATCATGCAGCCTCCGTACAAATCGCTCCCACCCCGGTACGTTTTGGATTTCGTCAAACAGAAACGCCTTTTTCTCACCAAACAAGCTAATCAGTGTTTCGTGCAGAAGATCAAAGTCACTAACTTGAAAGTTAAGTAGCCGTTCATCTTCAAAGTTGACAAAGTAGTAGTTGTCCTTGAGATACCTATTGGCTATCTGAGCTAGTAGCGTTGATTTTCCCACCCTACGTAGTCCGGTAATGACTAGAACTGGGGGAGCGTTAATAGCGGTTTTAAGTTCTTCCAGAACCTCTCTTGGTACTCCCAGGTTACGAGTTTCAAAAGACTCGTATTGCTCTTTTAGGGTTGAGGTTAAGAGATTTGGGGCGATTTTTGTCTTGATTTGATTGTTCATATTTTACTTATGGCATACGATACTATAAAAAGTTTTCACTGTCAATGAAAACTTTTCTTAGATTGTTTTCATTTTCAGTGAACAATAAGGCTGGTTTGCTCATGGTAAACAGATGGTGATTGGGACAAAAGATGTTTGGTGTGTCGGCTAGTTATTCTTTAATGTCTTTGGTGATGATGGTAATGGTTTGGCATTGGGGTTTGGTTTTAGGAAGTGAGGGAGCAGATACTGGTTGGTAAAGAGAAGCAGGCTTATGAGTAGATAGATGACAAAGTAGAGATATGAGGAAACCATAACGGCGTAAGCTGAGGTGATGATGGCGATGAGGATGGCAATTAGCCTTGAGTGGAAGAGAAAGCGGCGCAGTTTGTCTGAGAAAGGAGGATCATCTAATTTTTCAAGGTAAAGATATTGAGGAAGCTGATCAGGCTTGTTGAGCCAGGTAAGGAGATTAAGCCCGGGACGAGTGAAGCGAACAAAAATGATTTCGGGTAGATTGCTGGGAAGTGAGTAAGCGCCAAAGGGGTTGGCGAAGATGTATTTTAAGACTTTGTTTAAGTGATCGGGATGGTAGATTTCTAGGGTAGCGTAGGGGTTGGTAAAGTGTTTTTGGCCTCGTGTAATAGGGATTAGAAGGCGAGTGATAAAGCGGAGGGATTGGGAGAACTTGATTCTGGCTCCGAGGATGCTAAGACTTAAATGAAGCAGTAGGCCAAAGACTATAAGTGAGTGAAGGAGACGGGAGTAATCGGGTATGGCAACTGGTGGGAGGGATGGGGTCGGAGTGGGAGTGGGAGGTAGAGGTGGAAGCGGGGTTGGTTCTGGAGTAATGGGGGTTATGGGAAGAGGTGGAGTTGGAGTAGGAGTGATGATGCCTGGGATGGGAGGTAGAGGAATGATGGGTTTTTTAGGAGTATAGGTGATGGTGAAGACGGGAAAGTAGGTGATGTTACCAGCTAGGTCAGTGGCTATAAGGTAGACGAAGTAGATGTAGTGAGGCTCAAGATCAGTAAAGCGATGGGCAAAGTTGCCATCATCTTCAGAGACAGTAATGGATTGTTCTCTACAGCCGGCAGGAGCGTTAAGGGGGCAGATGAGGGCGTATTTAAAGCTAACGGGAGCTTCAACTTGGCCTAAAATGAGCGGATCTGGGGTGGTGACAATCAGGTGGCGATCCTCGTAGGGAGGGATGCTGTTGGGATCATGAGTAGCCCAGTACATCTGGTTTTGATCGACTTGGCGGAGAATGATGGGGGGTAGGGTTGAGTCAATGAGAAAGTGCCAGAGGTCGGAGTAGGCAGTGGTGCCGCCAGTGCTAGTGGCTGAGACTTGCCAGGTATGAGAGCCTTCGGCCATGGGATTTTTAAGGGTGAGATAGAGGCGGCCATTAAGATGGTAGATGAAGTAGTCTGGCGTGTTGATGGTGGGAATGGAGGTGAGGATTTTGGGGATGATGGGCTGACCATCAAGGTAGAAGGTGTGATACGAGATACCTTGGACTGAAACGGCCTGGAGCCACTCGAAAGGTTCGGTGGGGTTGTTGGTGAGGCTGTAGTTTGAGGGAGCAATTAAGATGGGGGCATCGACCTTAAACTCGGGAACTGTGGCTTGGATCTGGGCTGAGTGGGAGGCGGGGTTTTCTAGAGCCAAGGCTGGTTGAGGAGAGAAAAGGAGAGAGAAAAGGGGTAAGACAAGAATGGTAAGGCAGCGTGGCAGACTGGGCATTAAGACTAGTATATATAAGCGAGGAGGGGAATGCCTTAGCTTCTTTTAGGTAGCTTACTACTTCTTGGGTTGGTCTTTGTGCTTGTTCTCAAGCTCCTGGCGCAGTTGTTCAACTTCTTGCTCAAGCTCTTGCTCGTGGAATTGGCGGCGGCGACGGAGAAGAAGAGTGAGGAGAAGGATGGCGATGATCAAGACTAGGATTGAGATGACGATGCGAATAGGGAAGAACCAGAAGTAGATGGTGGCATTCAAGAGTTGACCAGTTGAGCCATAAGCTAGTTCAAGGTTGGCGGAGTAGCGACCATAGCCCCATTTCTGATTCCAGGTGGTGATGTTTTGACGATCAGCTTCGGGAAAGACGTTGCCCATATCAACCTCCAGGTTGGCAACAGCGCGGCCAAAGATATCCTTGATGGTGATTTGACCTTGGGGGAGGATGTGGATGTCGGAGAGGTTGGTGATGATGGTAAGGAAGTCTAGGGGACCGTATTCATGGAATTTGTCAGTAGAGAACTTCTTAACTAAGGCGTCCTGCGTAATGTCGCCTGGTACGGTGACGTAGAGAAGGGTACCGGTGCGGTGACCAATGAGGGAACCGGTGTCTTTAAGTTCACCTGCTTTGGGTTCACCAGGTTGGTAGGTAATCATGGCGTAGTGACCACCAGGGAGAGCATTTTGGGGAGCAGTGATGGTTAAGTTAAGCACCTGAGTTTGTTTGGGGTCAACGGGAATGACTTTGGGGGCAGTAATCCAGCTGGCGAGTGACCAACGACCGGAGGTGGCTTGGCTGACAGGGATGGGAGTGCCGATCTGGTCGGTAACGATGAAGTCTTCGACAAAAACGGTGTAGTACTGAACAGCATCGGTTTCATTCCTGACCTTGATTTCCTGGGTAATGGTTTCGCCTGGATTGATTTCAAGCTCGAGTCGGGGAGGGATGGCGGTAGTGGAGGAGGTGGTTTGGGCAAAAGCGGGGGTAATAGAGGAGAGGGCTAGGGCTAGAGTAACAAGAGTAGTGGATAGGGGCAGGTGACGATTCATGTTGGATTAGAACGAGGCGGTGGCTCGATAAATGATGACGTTTTCGTAATCGCCGGCAGCTTGGGTAGCACCAACGGAAAGGCGATAACAGACGTAGGCATTTTGCGAGTCGGCGACGGCACTGGAGGAGAAGAGGGTTTGAGGAGTCTCGGTGTCGGCTAGATTGGCAAAAGGTCGGGCCTTAAAGGTACCAGCACCGGTGTTGTATTCAAAGGATATAGAGGCAGCGTCGACGTTTTGGAGTGAGTAGCCAAAGCCATTGTTGGTGGCGGTAGTCCACTCCTGTTCTGCGGAGATGGTACAGGGGCCTGAGTTACAGGTAGTGTCGGCAATGAAGGGAGTGGTGGCGCCATCTTTACCGAGTTCATCGTCTTCGGCAGCGGTGACTACGTAGCCGTAGTTGGCATTGGTGGAAACGGTTAAGTTTTGGACAGCATCAGCGAAGGTGTTTAAGCTTAAGGAACCGAAGGGGACGGAGTAGGCGGTAGAGTCAACAGAAGCAGCAGTTCTGGTGACGCCGCAGTAGGTGCCAGTATCAGCAGTAACACCAGCGATGGTGAAGGTGATGGTTGGATCGACAGTAGCAGTAACACGGACGGCCTCAATCAAGGCAATTTTACCGTTGGTTTGGTCGATGAGGTTGTTGCTGCCGTCGTAGTGTCTTAACTGGAAAGTGTAGGAGTCAGCGGTACCAACGTTGTGGCTACTATTGGGTGAGGGAAGGATGGGGGTGGTGGTGCCTCCAGTAGAACCGATGGTGATGGTGATACCGGTTCCAACAGCACCAGAACCAGAGTAGTGCACCTCAAAACAATGGTATGAGCCAGTGGAGTAGAGGGAGTTACAGGAAGCCTCACTGGAAGGAGTGGCGACGCCGGTAACGAAGGTATAGCCGGTGACATTGTTGGCGGTAACGGTGATATCAGGATCGGTGGGGTAGTCGGTGTCGTTGAAGTCAAAACCGGAGTCATCGGGTGAGCCGTTGTTAGAGGTGGAGGTAGTGGTGTTGGCAGGAATGAGGACAGTGAAATAGCCGTTGGCGATGGCTGAGGCGGTGTTAAAGGTGATGACGTGTTGGGCTTTGCTCTTGTAGTAGATGGGGTCGGTGTCGTCGGCGTCTCCGGCAGCCAGGACTGGGGTAACTGTGAACTCGTCGTCGTCAATGATGTCTACTATGGTATATGTTCCAGAACCAATAGTGACGGAGTCGCCGGCGTGAAGGTTGACGGTAGAGATGGAGTAGAACTCGTCGGTGCCGGTGGTGTAGAGCCAGACGTGGGAAGAGCCGGCGGCGGTGGGTGATTTAACCCGTCCGGCAAAGGAAAGGCGGGAGGTTTGGAGAGTGTCTTTGACTTGGGTGAGGTTGGCAGACTCGGTGACAGAGGGCTTGAGAAAGAAACCGATATTGATTAAGGCGAGGATGAAAAGAAGGAGGGTGGCTTTGTAATTGATTTTAGGCAACGACACGAAATTTTAGACCAGTTAATAATCTAGTTTGATTATGGTGATAGTTAGATATGCTTGTCAAGGGTTAATCTGAGTTAGTTTTAGGGACTCTTGATTGTTTGAAGACAGTGAGGAGAATAAGGCTGAAAATGAGAAGGCTAAGAGTGATCTTGAAGGGAAAGAAGAAGAGTTCTAGGTCAGCAGTATAGCTGTCGGTGGGGGTGTGGAGGACTAAGTGGGCGTTGTAGCGGCCGAGGTAGTTGAGTTTGGGATTAAGGCTTAATGAGCCTGAGGGTGAGGCGGTCAGCTCGCGTTGTGAGTTGGAGAGGATGTAGGTGGGGTAGAGGGGTTGGGCAGAGTGGATGGTAGCTTGTTGAGTGAGTAGGAGTTGGCCGTCAGTGGTAGTAAGAAAGGGGCTAGTGTTGGTAACGATAACCTTGAGGTTGAGGGGATTGAGATTGTCGTAGAAATGGATGGATCCTAGTTTGAAGATGGGGGGTTTTTCTAGTTCGAAGGTGGAGATTTTAAGATATGTTGGTAGCAGCTCTGTCTGGGTGATAGTTATGAGTAAGTTGGTACCGATTGAGGCGGAGAGTTGATGACCAGATGGATTGGTGGTTAAGGGATCACTGCTGACTAGCAGGTTGGCATAGATGTCTTGGGGTGGGAAGTTTTCCGGTACTTTTAGGCTTAGGACTAGTTGTTGGCTTTTGTTGGCGGGGATAATGAAGGGTTGATTAAGCGAGATCTCGGAGTTGGCGAGCATGAAGAGGTCAAGCCATGGGGGAGCGAGTTCTGGATGGAGATCAGGAAGGCCTTGATTGTCTTTGGCGGTAAAGGGTACAAGGCGCGGAGTGAGAGTGATGGGTGAGAGGCTGTGATTGGTAACATTAATGGCTTGGGTGATGGTTTTGCCTGGTTTGATCATGATGCGAACCAGAGGCGGGTCGATAGATAGACCGTAGGTTTGCTGAGCGTGAATGGGGGAAGGAGAGAAGAGAGAGATTAGAAGTAAAAGAAGAAGAATGGTGAGGTGTTTGAGTGATGACATATATAGTATGGGTGTGGGATTAAAAGCTGGGGGTGGCGATGTACTGAATGATATTGGTGTATTGACCTGATTCTTGGGTGGCGTCGACTAAGACCTTGTAGGTGACGGTAGCGGTAGAGGTGTCGTTGGCAGAACCGGTACGGCTCATGACGGTAACAGGTGAGTGACCAAAAGAGGCACTGGGGAAGGGACGAAAGTAAGTGGAGTTGACAAAGTCAGTGGTATTGACATCGTCTCCGGCCATATTGTAGCCAAAGCCGTAGCTGGTGGTGGAGGTCCAGATATTGGCATCGTTTAAGCTACAAGGAGTGGCCGGGTCACAGCTGGTGTCAGGGATCTGGGCGGCAGCAGTGTTTTGGAGAGGGTGATCGGCAATAGCGGAGACACCATAACCAAAGGCAGAGCCAACCCGGACGCTTAGGTTGTGGGATGCAGTGGAGGCGGCGTTGGGAATAAGGTAGCCTAGATCAATATCAAGATCTGAGATGGTAAAAGTAAAGGGGACTAAAGTATGGATGTACTGGAAACCGGCTTTAATAGTATAGCCGGTTGAGTCGAATTGTCCTTGAACGGTTTGACCAACTGTATCAGTAAGTGTGTAACCACCACTTTCTTTGCGTCCGCCGGTAACATTAATGGTACTCATTCTGATTTCATATCCGGGAGAGCGAAGATTGTCGGCAAGAGAGAGAGTGGGTGAGAGAAGAAGAGTGAGAAAGGAAGAGAGAAGAAGGAGGCGGATTGGGATACGGTGTGTCAGGTGGATAAGTTTGGTGATGGACATATGACAACCGATTAGGGTTTTAAAAAAGTTTTTAATCTAGATCTCTGGAGGCATTGTTGGCAACTTCTTGTTTGAGTTCATTAGTAGATTGATATAGTTTGATGAGTTTGGAATAGGTTTCTTGGAGACGTCTTTGGAGGTGATGGGGCAGGCGGTTGCTGGAGATGGCGTGGCTGATGTTGGTTAGGGCGTCAAACAAGTCAGGCTTGGCGGAGGTGGAGAGAAAAAGAAGGGTGTTGGTTTGCTCGTGAGCCAGAGTGGTCTCAAGGATCTTGATTTTGCCTTGGGCCTTTTGAACCTGGAGGTATTTTTGGCCGAAGAGAAGAGCGAGGGGAGTGGTGAGAAGAAGGAAGATAAGATTAAGCAGGGAGGTGGTGTCGAAGGAGGATAGGTTGAGGGCAAAGACCAGACTTAAGCTTAAGCTAGTAATGGCAATCTGGAGTGGAGAGAAGAGCAGACTTAAGGCAAAGAGTAAGAAAATGAGAAGGAAGAAGAGAGGCGAGGTGATACCGCCTGTTGAGAAGATGAGAAGAAGAGTGATGGTGATGAGGATGATGGTTGACTCAATGTCGATGAGTCTGTGCCTGCGTGAGGCAAAGAGTTTTGAGGCGAAGTATAGAAGAACTAGTAGGCCGGTTAGCTGGAGATTGTAGGAAGAAAGAGTGGGGTTTTGGGTCCAGATGAAGCTAAAAATGACGGCTAGGATGAGGAATAAGGACTGGAGTATGAATGACAGGCTGGGCATAAATAGAGCATAGCAGATTAAAGAAGAGTTGGTGATCTAAATTTGGTGAGATGTGTTTTTGATCTACTTTGTTGTTAAGCTGTCAGATAGGGTGTTTAAGTGAAAGCAATATTGTGCTTGGTATATTTAGCATTGTGTATAGATGAGTGATAGGAATGGTAGATAGGTGGAGTGGTACAATTTGAGCATGGGGAGAAAAAAGATCTATAACCCAAAACAGATTGAGGCAAGATGGAGTAAGAGATGGGATGAGACAGGTCTATATGAGGTGGATATTAAAGAGGCAAAAAAGCCTTTTTATAACCTAATGATGTTTCCTTACCCTTCGGCCGAGGGGCTGCATGTGGGGAATATGTATGCCTTTACCGGGGCTGATATATATGGCAGGTATCAGAGAATGATGGGTTTTGATGTATTTGAACCGATTGGTTTGGATGGATTTGGAATACATAGTGAAAACTATGCGATTAAGATAGGTAAGCATCCGGCAGAGCAGGCTAAGGTGAGTGAGGTTAACTTTTACAGGCAGTTGAAGATGATTGGTAATGGTTTTGCCTGGAAGCATAGACTAGAGACCTATGATCCGGAATACTATCGACTGACTCAGTGGCTATTTATACAGATGTTTAGACATGGTTTGGCCTACAAAAAGGAGTCGTGGGTTAACTGGTGTCCTTCATGTAAGACGGTAGTATCAGATGAGCAGGTTGAAGGAGGAGTGTGTGAACGGTGTAAGACTGAGGTGGTTAGGAAAGAGGTGAGCTCGTGGCATTTTAAGATTACGGAGTATGCTGAAAAACTGTTAGCTAATATTGAAAAAATTGATTGGCCGGAGAAGATAAAGACGGCACAGAGGCAGTGGATTGGAAAGAAAGAAGGGGTAAGAGTAGCCTTTGAGGTTAAGGGGGGTAAACCAGTTGAGAAGTTGGAGGTGTTTACAACCAGGCTAGATACGATTGGTGGAGTCAGTTTCTTGGTAGTTGGTCCTGAGAAGGTGAAAGAATGGATGGAGGCTGGTTGGCAAGTAAGTGATGAGGTGGGTGAGTATGTAGAAAAGGCGCTTAACATGACTGAGCAAGCACGAAAACTGGTTAAGGAGAAAACTGGAGTAGAGATGAATTTGGTGGTAGTAAATCCAGTAACAGGTGAGGATATAAAAGTGTTTGTGGCTGATTATGTGGTAGGGGAGGTGGGGACAGGAGTAGTGATGGGAGTACCGGCTCATGATGAGAGGGACTGGGATTTTGCTAAGAAATATGGTCTTGAGATTAAACAGGTTGTGAAAGGAAAGCAGGAGAGTGAGGATGGGGCAATGGTGGATGATGGAGTGCTAGTTAACTCAGGCAAGTATGATGGTTTGAGTTCACAGCAGGCTAGAGAGGAGATATTAAAGGACTTGGAAGAAAAAGGGGCGGCTATAAAACAGATTAACTATCACTTGAGGGACTGGGTGATTAGCAGGCAGCGATACTGGGGACCACCAATTCCGATGGTGAAGTGTGATAAATGTGGCTGGCAGCCGGTTGATGAGAGTGAGCTGCCGGTGGTGTTGCCTGATCTTGATGATTATCAGCCTAAAGGGGATGGAACTGCTCCTTTGGCTAATGCTTCGAGTGAGTGGCTGGTGACTAAGTGTCCTTTGTGTGGTGGTAAGGCAACCAGGGAGGTAGATGTATCCGACACCTTTTTGGATAGTTCTTGGTACTTTTTGGCGTATCCACAGATGGTTGAGGGTGAGTGGAAAGGGGGAGAGTTTAATCAGGGACAACCATTTGATAGGGAAGTAATGAAAAAATGGCTTCCGGTAAATGCGTATATTGGTGGAGCTGAGCATGCGGTGCTTCATTTACTTTACGCTCGTTTTGTAACTCAGGTACTCAATGATTGGGGTTTGGTTGATTTTGAGGAGCCGTTTCCCTTTTTGTTCAGTCACGGGTTGATCATTAAGGATGGAGCGAAGATGAGTAAGAGCCGGGGTAATGTGGTTAATCCAGATGAGTATATTGAGCGTTATGGGGCGGATGCGCTGCGGGCTTACCTGATGTTCTTAGGTCCTTACAATCAGGGAGGAGATTTTCGAGATAGTGGTATGGCGGGAATGTATCGGTGGCTGGAGAGAGTGTTCTGGTTGTTTGAGGATGAGCAGAAACTGGGTGGTAAGACCAGCTTGAAGCTAAATAAAAAGTTGAATCAGGTAATTAAGAAGGTGGGTGAGGACTTGGGTAAGTTTTCTTACAACACGGCTATTGCTGCGTTAATGGAGCTTATCAATGTCTGGAAGGAGGAGGGGGAGGTTATGAGCGTTGAGGATGGACGAAGGATGGTGCAGATAATGGCACCGATAGTGCCTTACGTGACTGAGGAGTGGTGGGAGAAGCTGGGGGGTGAAGGGTCGGTTCATGCAAGTGGGTGGCCTGAGTATGAGGAGATAGTGGAGGAGAGAGTAATGATGGTGGTTCAGGTGAATGGCAAAGTAAGGGCAACAGTGGAGATGGATAGAGATGAGGCTGAGGAGCAAGATAGAGTGGTGGAGCTGGTTATGGGTGATGAGCGGGTTGGTAAATGGATTGAAGATAAGCCGAAGAGGATAGTTTTTGTGCCGGGTAAGCTGCTCAACTTGGTGGTGTAAGCTTGTAAATACTGAGAGGAGATTGCTAGATTAAAGATGTGGAGGAGATGCTTGAGTGGGCACTAAAGTGGATGAGAGCTAATTGGGTGTTGGCTGGTTGGTTGGTCTTGGGATTGGGCTTGAGTTTGGGTGGTGCGTGGTGGATGTGGAGGGATTTAAATACAACTCAGGTGGAGATAATAGAGGCTGATGATGGGTTGGGAACCGAGATCTGGGTAGATGTTCAGGGTGGAGTGGTGAGGCCGGGAGTATATAGTCTGAGAGAGGGAGATAGGGTTAAGGATGCTTTGATTGCGGCTGGAGGGCTTGGTGGTCAGGCAGACAGGGAGGCAGTGGCTAAATATATTAACTTGGCTGAGAAAATTAAGGATGGAACGAAGCTATATATTCCTGTACTTGGAGAGAGTGAACAAGAAAATCGGGAGGATGGTCAGGTGCAGGGATTAAGTGATAGACGGGTGAATATTAATACGGCTACAAAAAGTGAACTAGATCAACTGTGGGGAGTGGGAGAGGCTAGGGCAGAGATGATTATTGAGGGAAGACCATACCAAACTATTGATGAGGTAAAAAAAGTGCTGCCTAGTAATGTATATGAGCAGATTAAGGATATGATAACGGTTTATTAGGCATGGTATATTGTCCTATAGTTTGACATTGAGTTAGGATTTTGATACCATACTTCAAGTACATCCTAGTAATGAAACGGAGGCCGCTATGAAAGGCGCGCTGATAACGATTTCGACTACCGACCTTATCGGTAGAGACGTCAGACCGTGGTTGACGGAGATGCAGATTAAGTTTTCGGTTCGTGGTGGATTGATCTCCATCATGGAATTTCCGCCTACCATTGAGATCAAGGGTTTGGATTATTGGCCAACGTTGTACTCAACGAGACACTGGCTTCAAGGAAATCCAAACTTTGGTCACGACGTCATCGCTGATATCGATCCGGATACCGGTAAGATTGATATTCGTGATCGATGGTGGATTGAGGAGGATGATGTTTGAGATGGTTGATTGGTGATAGAGTGTGATGCAAGAGTGTCACACTCTTTTTTTTGGTTAGATTAAGGTGTGATCAAGAGAGTTTTAGTTTTGTTGACGGTATTGATGTTGCGGATGTTTGTGGGCGGAGTGATGAGTGAGTGTAAGGATGAAGTAAGAGTTAGGGGAAAGGTGGATGAGGTTGTTTGGAAGGACAGTGTCCAGGTAGTTGGGATAGATGAGTTTCGTTTTGAGGCTGAGAGTGGGTATAAAGAGGGATATAAACGAGGTGATGATGTGGTAGTGGTGGGTAGATGTAAGCGTGGATGGAAGGATTTTTGGTTGGGCAGAGTTTGGCTTGATAAGGCGAAGGTAGAGGAAAGAATAGAGGTGGAGGATAGAAAGGGCTTACGAGATAGACTGGTTGAGATTTATGAGAGGCAGTTACCGGATCCTGAGGCTGGATTGGTGGCTGGAGTGGTGTTGGGTCACAAGTCGAGTATGGAGCAGAGTTTTTATGATTCGTTGATTGAGACAGGGACGGTTCATGTGGTGGTGGCTTCGGGATATAACGTGGTGGTGGTAGGTACGGTGGTGCTTAACTTGCTAGTGTATTTGATGAGACGACAACAAGCGACGTTGTTAGCGTTAATAGCTATGGTTGGTTATGGCTGGCTGGCAGGAGGTGAGGCTCCAGTGGTGAGAGCTGTAATAATGGGTAGTTTGGTGTTTTTAGCTAGGGCAACAGGTAGGCAAACTGAGTCTGGTTGGTTGCTGGTAGTGGCTGGGTGGTTGATGCTGATGGTTAATCCTCAGTTGATTGAGTCAGTTAGTTTCCAGTTGTCACTGGCAGCCACGGCTGGTTTGATTTGGGTTGAGCCTAAGATTCGGGAGGGGATGGAGAGAGTAAAGTCTTCTTGGATGAGAGTGGTGATGGAGACGGAGTTGTCACCTACCCTGGCGGCACAGATAACGACTGCACCGATAATCTGGTGGAACTTTGGCCGGTTGAGCTTGATCTCGCCAGTGGTTAATATGCTGGTTTTGCCGTTGGTGCCGATGATGATGGGTTTGGGTGCTGGACAATTGGTGTTGGGCAGGCTTGTAGCTCCCTTTACCTATGCTGTGGCACATTTGTTTGTGGTGATTGTGAGGTGGTTTGGCTAAGGTTTGGGATATAATGAGGGTAGTATGGTGGTATTGATTGATAAAGAGATAAGCGAGAAGCAATTGGAGCAATCAAAAGAGGAGTATGATGAGTATATTAAGATAGTGGTAGATGTTAAAAAAGAGGTGTTAACGCTTGGCGGGGAGTGGCATGCTGATGGAGAAAAGGCGCTGCTTGATAATGGAAGTATGCAAGGTGATTTGTGGGGAGGCGGGGTGAACTTGGAGACTAAAGAAATCGATTTTAATTCGTTGATTAATATTCGATCCGGTGTGAATGAGAGTATGGAGGTTGTTGATGCTAAAGTACGTTCAAGGATGAGTGAGATTATAAAAAAGAAACTTGAGAGATGGTTGTAGAGGATGTAATGAGATTTAAGGTTGATTTGCGGAGGGTGGCTTATTGGTTACTGCAGGGTGGTTATGTGTCGGCTGAAAAAGCATTGAGTCGGGCAAAGGAGAAGTATGATCTTGACGGTTTGCGTCCTGGTGGGAGGGAGATGGAGTGGTGGTGGAAGGAGATGGCCGGTGCGGACCACAAGAAGGCGGCAGAGAGAGCTATGACCTTGAGCGTAGTCTTAAGGTAGGATTGAGGTGATGAGTTGGCTTAAGCTGGTTTCGCCCATATTTTTAGTGGTGATTTGGGTTTTGGTGCAGTGGCCAGATGGTAATTTGAGGCTGGTGTTTTGTGATGTGGGACAAGGTGATGCCCAGTTGGTTATTAAAGGCTCGTATCAAGTGCTGGTGGATACTGGTCCAAGCGATGACAAGATTGGGATGTGTTTGAGTGATAATCTACCGTTTTGGGACAGAAGGATTGAGTTGGTAGTGATTACTCACCCACAAAAGGATCATATGGGTGGTTTGGATGAGGTACTGGGTCGATATAAGGTAGATAGATTAGTGGCAAATGGAGTGAAAGGTGAGAGTGTAGAGGAATGGGAAGAGGTAGTGCATCTGATTGAGGCTAGAGCGGTTGAGGTGCATGTGCCTGAGGCAGGAGATAGGTTTGAGTTTGAGGGAGTGGAGATGGAGGTGCTATGGCCTGAGGATGAGCGAGGGGATGAGATGGTCTGGAGAGGTGGAGTGGAGGATAGTGTGGTGCTTGGACAAGCAAGTGATGTGAATGAGATATCTATTGTTATGAGATTAAGGTTTGATAGGTTTACGGCTATGTTGACCGGTGATATTGGCGAAAAAGAGGAGTTAGCACTGGTGGGGAAGGGAGTGATAGGACAAGTGGAGGTACTAAAAGTGGCTCATCACGGCTCAAAGTACTCATCAAGTGAGGTGTTTGTAAGTATGGTTAAACCGAAGCTAGCAGTGATACAGGTAGGAGAAAAGAACACTCATGGTCATCCAAGCAGTGTCATTACGGAACGGTTTGATACAGTTGGATCAAGAGTAATAAGAACCGATAGGGATGGAGAAACGGTTGTGGCGAGTGATGGTAAAAGTTGGTGGATTGAGCGGGGTGGTCAGGTTTTTGGTTTTTGGTAGAATTAGGGGCAGGCCGGTAGCTCAGTTGGTTAGAGCGCGAAGCTTATACCTTCGTGGTCGGTGGTTCGAGTCCACCCCGGCCTACATTTGCGTTTTCGTTATTCTTTTAATTAAGGTGTTATGGTATTTGAGCAAGAAAGTGTGAGATTAAAGTCTGGATTGAGCTTGGTTAAGGTGCCGATGCAGACTGGTTCGGTGACGATAATGGCGTTGATTAAGGCTGGATCGAAGGATGAGTTTGGGGGTAAGTGGGGAGCGGCTCACTTTTTAGAACACTTCGTTTTTAAAGGAACTAGAAAGTTTCCGAAGGTAAATGATGTTACCAAGGTGATTGATGGAATTGGGGGTAAACAAAATGCATTTACCTGGACTGATTTCACTGGTTACTGGGTAAAGGTGGCTAGCAGTCAGTTTGAGAAAGGGTTGGAAGTAGTCTCTCAACTAGTAAGTGAGCCATTGTTACCTGGAGAGGAGTTAGAGAAGGAAAAGGGAACGATCGTGGAGGAGATTAAGATGATTGAGGATGATTATCCAAAAAAAACATGGAGAGTGTTTCAGGGTTTGCTGTTTCCTGACTCGGCGATTGGTAGGCCTGTAATAGGGTATGAGGAGACGGTAAAGGCTATGAAAAGAGATGACCTGAAAGCTTTTTTGAACCGGTGGTATATTCCTGAAAACATGGTGGTTGTGGTAGCTGGTGGATTGTCTCAAGTAGAAAACCTAGACAAACAAGTTGAGGACAGTTTTGCTGCTATTGGAGAGAAAAGGAGTGTTGAGGTAAGGGAGGATGGTCCGCAAGTTTTCACACAGGATAGTCCTAGAGTAGAGGTGGTAAACAAGCAAACTGAGCAGGCACATATAATGATGGGGTTGCGATCTTTTGGTTTTGAGGACGAGCGGGTTTATGGTTTGTGGGTAGCCAATCAGATATTGGGTGGAAATATGAGTTCCAGATTGTGGAATGAGGTGAGAGAGAAGCGAGGGCTGGCCTACTATGTTGGAAGCGGGTTTTTTGCTCATGAGCGGACAGGAGCTTTTTATGCTAGGGCAGGAGTGAAGCTTAGTAAAGCTCAAGAGGCAGTCAAGGTAATCAGAGAAGAGATGTTGAAGATGGCTGATAAGAAGGTAAGCGATGAGGAGCTAATCATGGGTAAGGAGGGGGTGAGAGGTAACTTCTTGTTGGATTTAGAGGATAGTCAGGAGGTAGCTTCGTTTATGGCTGAGGACTGGGCAATGAGAAAGGGTAAGACAAGGAGAGTGAATGAGGTGCTTAAGGCTATTGAGAAAGTAAGTGCTGGGGATATAAGGCGGATTATGGCTGAGGTGGTGGTGGCTAACCAGTTTAACTTAAGTGTCGTGGGTCCGTTTGAGAGTAAGGACAAATTTGTGAAGGTAATGGATTAATTCTTTTGGCTTGAGAAAGAGGGTGAGAGGTTATAGAATAAGTTTATGGAAAGAACATTAGTGTTGGTGAAACCGGATGGAATTCAGAGAGGTTTGGTGGGTGAGATTATGACTAGGTTTGAGCGTAAGGGCTTGAAGTTGTTGGCGTTAAAGATGACCCAGTTGTCGGATGAGTTGCTGGATAAATGGTATGAGCATCATAAGGATAAGGATTTTTTCGTGGAGTTAAAGAACTTTATGAAATGGACCCCGGTGGTAGCCATGGTCTGGGAAGGTCAGAGAGGTGTTGAGGTGGTGAGAAGAATTGTGGGTGTAACTAAAGGTTTTGAGGCTGAGTCAGGTTCAATTAGAGGTGACTTTGGCTTAAGCGGTTCTCAAAATATTGTTCATGCTTCTGATTCGGTAGAGGCGGCAACCAAGGAAATTGGATTACTATTTGAGGATGACGAGATCTTTTATACCTATGAGAGTGCGATTGAGTGTTTGATTTACGGTAATCAAGAGAGAGCAAAAAAAGAGGATTAGGCAAAGAAGAGCGATTTCAGGCAGATGTTGGTAAAATATGGGGGATGCTCCAGTAGCTCAGTTGGATAGAGCAGCGCACTCCTAACGCGCAGGTCACAGGTTCGAATCCTGTCTGGGGCACATGAGGGGTTTCGGGGTGGAGTCTGACGGCAGGACACGCGCTTCGGGTGCGCGTAGACTGGGTTCAATTCCCAGCACCCCGACAATATCTTCATCGTATATAGTAGGAAGACTACAAATTACTTTTATGGTGATATGACTGAGGTAAGGGAGAGGGTTGGGTTGACTGATGGAATTATTGAAGCAAATGAAGGGCGTTTTGGTTTGGATGTGCGAGTAGATGGTGATGCTGATGAGGCTGAGATTGAGGTTGGTGATACCGGGGTGGTGCTGAATATTTATTTGGACGGATCATGGGTGTTAACATTTGAGCCTCCAAGTGGTTTTTCGGCAAGGACGAAGGAGGATATGGTGATTAATCCGTTGTTGTTTGTGGCGGGAATGGAGGCTTTGGTTGGTTGGTTTAATGGTATTGATTTGGAGGAGTGGAAGAATCCAGAGGGTTTGATTAGAAACGATACAAACCCGAGAATGCATAGGTTTAGGCAGCAGTTGTTTGGGGAGCTGGGAGATGTGACTGGAGTAAGGGGGATCTATGAGGAGAAGGGGGAGACAGATAATGGCAATTTTGATTATGAACTGCGATTGTCGGCTTTAGCAGCAGCTTTACATAGGTTGGATAGATTACCTGAGGAGCAAAAAGAAGGAGTTAGGTTTTATAGACTTAGAGAGAGGGGAAGAGGGTTATTTAGACCAGTGGCTGAGGAGTAGTTGCTTTTAAGAGGCTATTTTAAATCCAGGGTGTAGAGGTTAAGAGGTTGGTCGTCTTGGTTGAGATTGGTAAGAATTAGGAGTTTGTCACCATTGGGTGAGGGGAAGACGAAGTTGGGGTCAAATGGTCCTGAGTAAACGGTGGTGGGATTAAGAGCATCGTATTCAAAGATGGTGATTTTGTTGTCTTTGGTAGTGATTAGGTGCCGAGAGGTGGGGTACCACTGAGGATTGTGGGTATAGAGAGCGGAGTATTGGGATTTGATAGCCAGAATGGTCTCAAGGGGGGTGCGGTCTTTCTGGAGCTGGTTGTAGTTAAGGTATTGGTTGTTGGACGAGGTGGTGGCTGAGGTGTCAAACTCAAGCAGGGGAGTTAAGGAGAGAAGGGTTTTGGCAGGATACAGGTCTGAGGTTGAGGCAGAGTCGGAGATTAGGTAGTTGGTGTCTTCCTTAAGATCGTAGATATATTGGTGATCGACTTTAAGTTCTCTGGTCTGAGGGGTAGAGTTGATTGAGGCTAGAGGTGAGATAAGCTGATCAGGGATGGTGGTATCAACGGTAGAGGTGTAGAGAACCTTTTCGCCGTTGGGGGAGAAGTAGACGTCCTTGGCTGATTGGGTTAAAAGGTTAACCATGAACTCGGGTAGGTTTTTGAGGAGAGCCTGCTGGTTTCTTAAGATCTCTTGTTCCCAGTCGGAAAAGATAACGGGTAGTCGGATGGTGGCGTCGGGGGCGGTATAGAGGTTGGTAAGGGTGCCTGAGTCAACTAGATAGGTGCTGCTTAACTGAGTGGGAGTGTCGGTGTCTTCATCCTCTTGGGGGGTGGTGAAGGCGATAAGGAGGTTCTTGGAGTCGGGTGACCAGGTAATAATGGCTTGTTTAAGGTCGTGTCTGTCGGTGTTGGCAGCAATAAGAGTGGGGGTGCGGTTAAGGTTGAGGATAGAGTTGTCAATGTCGATGACGTATAAACCGTTTTTGGTGGGATCGTCAGAGTTGCTAGTAACATAGGCAATCTTTTTTCCATCGGGTGAGGGAGTGGGGTTGTAGGCACCTGAGTAGGTAAGAGCGGAGAGAGAAGGGGCGGCTGGGAAGAGACGAGCATCGGTGCTGGTGACTAATTCAGCTTTAATAATGGCCTTTTTGTTCCAGGGAAGGAAGCCTTCCTTAAAGATTCTGACGGAGTATTCGCCTGGGGGGAGGTTGAGAGTGTCTTCAGTGGCGGTGACTAACTTGTCATCAATATATACCTGGGCGGATTTGGGATATGAGGTGGCAGAAAGAAGGCCGGTGCCTTGAAAGCGGGTGAGCCCTTGTTTGGGGTTAATGCGATAGCCTCGGGCGAAGTAGGAGATGATTATCGTGCCGATTATTAAGAATATAAAAACGGCAAGGGTGATAAAGCGACGATGATTTTTTAGTTTGGCTGACGGCATGGTTGATATTAGAAAATGATTAACCACTATTATACCAAGGGAGAGATTATTTGGGTGTTTGGTGGATCAAGGCAAGAGTGTGATAGACTTTTGCCATGATTTCGTTGTCAAAAAAGGTAGGTATAGACTTGGGAACGGCTAATAGTTTGGTGTATGTCGCGGGCGAGGGAGTGGTGATGAGCGAGCCGACGGTGGTGGCGGTGGGATTGGATGACGATAAGGTGGTAGCGGTGGGAGATGAAGCAAAGGAGATGTTGGGTCGGACCCCAGGGAATATTATGGCTAGTCGGCCAATGAGAGATGGGGTAATTGCTGATTATCGGGTGACTGAGGCAATGCTTAGATACTTTTTGCAAAAGGTGAGTGGTAGAGGAGGACTGTTTAAACCAGAGGTGTTAGTGTCGGTTCCGGCTGGAGTGACTCAGGTTGAGAGAAGGGCAGTGTATAACGCAACGGTTTCTGCAGGAGCGAGAACAGTTTATATGATAGATGAGCCATTGGCTGCGGCCATCGGGGCAGGTGTGCCAATTGGCGAGCCCTCAGGCAATATGGTGATGAGTATGGGGGGAGGGAGTTCTGAAGCGGCGGTGATATCTCTAGGTGGAGTGGTAGTTAGTAGAGGGGTAAGGGTGGCTGGAAATAGGATAGATGAAGCAATTGCATCGTATATTAGAAGGAAACATAATTTGGTGGTAGGGGAACAGACGGCTGAGGCAATAAAGCTTAAGATAGGGTCGGCCATATCCTTAAAGAAGGATGAGGTGATGGAGGTAAAGGGAAGAGACTCGGTAGCGGGTTTGCCCAGGAATGTTGAGATTACATCTAGAGAGGTGACAGAGGCGATCGCTCAACCTTTGGGTAAGGTAATAGAGATGATTAAGCGAGTCTTGGAAGAGGTGCCACCTGAGTTGTCTAGTGACATTATTGATAAGGGGATTGTGATGACTGGAGGGACAGCACAGTTAAGAAATCTAGACCGTCTGATTACAGAGCAGACAAATGTACCAGCATATGTAGCTGAAGAACCAATGTTATGTGTGGTTAAAGGGACTGGAGTAGTGTTGGAGAACTTGGATTTGTACAAGAGATCATTGAGTACGAGATAGTCTTGTAGTGTCTTGATATTTCAGAGTGTTGATCGAGATGTATATTATTCATGTTAATTTGAATATCTCATGATATATCAGTTAATAAGTGCTATGTTGTCAGTCATATATATGATTTGCTAATCTTATATTGATTTGTGAATGTATTTATATTTATTTGATGTATCATACAAAGTTCGTATCTATTTTTATTGTTTGTAAAAAGATGTGCAGAAATCCGTTGGAGATGTTTGTTATCTTCTAGTAAGTAATATGTTGATACTTGAATATGTGGTTGTTTGATATGATTTTGGTCGGATTGTAATTTATTATGAATGTTGTGGTGAGTGGGGAGTGGAGTGTTAAAACTGGGGGTGTGATTATTAAAAAAGGCTATATTTAGATACCGGGTAGGGGGTGGGGGGTATTAAATTTTTGGATATTTGCAAAGTGGTGTTTGGTGGTGATCTTTTCTGTTTGCTAATTTTGGAGACGGCGTTAAGTTGGGGATAGATTGGTGGTGATTGATAGATATGATGAAAGTGATTACTGATGGATACTAGCTTTTAATTTTGGAATATATTGAAGGTGTTTGATTGGTAATGCTTAAAAATTGGAGTCGATTAAAGTCTATTATCGCTAAAGACTTATAGCGTTTATGATGGTTTTGTTCTTTTAGAGTTCTATTGATTGGCGATGATGTTAGTTGAGGTGTTAGTTGTTGTAGTTAGTGGTAGAGGATAAGGGATGTTGTGATTGTCTGCATATGTATTAAGGTTGTAAATAGTATTATTGTGGATAAATGATGAGTGGGGCTTGTGTAGTGAAATTTATTTCTTATTTGAATGCAGTAGAGGAGTTGGTTCTCTGATGTTGGTGCAACTGAGAGTTGTTATTGCATTGTTTGATTCGTAGAGAAGCAAATGAATAGATGGTGGGGATCATTGATTGTGATGGTGATTGCTTAGGTTTGAGTTGAGGCTGTTTTGTGTTTATGTTGGAGGATTTTAGTGATATTGGAAAATTGAGAGAGAGTTTTTGAGCAAAATTAGATATATTAGAGGTTTTGTCTATAATGAAAGTCTGGTCGGTTTCTTGCGTGTTAGTTTTTGTAAGAGGGGAGTATTTATAGTTATATTTATGCACCCATGTCTAATTAAGGTTGTAAATGAGTGTTTTAATGAATCTAGCCTTAATTTTGAGAGGGTCATTTTTACTCAAAATTCATGATTTTGGAGTGTATGTTGAGATGTGTTTAAAGCTTATAGTGTTTAGATGATATATCGGTTTTGACCAATTTATTATCGGATGGTACTATGTGTCTTATAGTAGCGAACTAACCGGTGTTTTTGGATGGTTAGTTGATGCTTGATAGGGGTAAGGGTAGTTTGAGATAATAAGATATCCTTAAAAAAGATAAAAATTGATGGTATTTAGCAGGCTAAAGTCGATATCTAATGAGTAAAAAAGAGCGATCCATAGTTATATTGTTAGGAGTAAGAGTAGATAGCACTCCTGAGTCTAGTTTGCTAAAGCGGGTTGAGGGTTGGATAGAGGATTATAAGGTGGGTGATGATGGAAAAAGGTTGATATTTACGCCTAATCCTGAGATGTTGGTGGATGCAAGCGTTGATAAGGGTTTCTTAAAGGTTTTGAACAGTTCGGATATAAATATTGCCGATGGAGTCGGTTTGCAATGGGCTAGTAGGTTGTTGAGCTTGTTTGGTACTATCAAAAATAATCAAACTATATCAAATAGGGTGACGGGTGTAGATTTTAGCAGGAAATTGGTTGGTTTGGCTGCCAAGAATGGTTGGAGAGTATATTTGCTTGGCGGAGGTCCTAATGTGGCTAGCCGAGCAGCAAGGCGGTTAAGAGCTGAGCATGGGCAGGCTGCCGTTAAGGGATTTGAGATAAAGGCTGATGAGGGACCAGGTTTAAATCAAGATGGCCAGTCATGGTTGAGGGCAAGTGAGGAGACGGTGAAGAAGGTATCAGCTTATGGTCCCGAGATTTTGCTGGTGGCCTTTGGTCATAAGAAGCAGGAGCGTTGGCTGGTGGAGAATAGGGACAAAATGCAATTTGGGGTAGCAATGGGAGTGGGTGGAACACTTGATTACTTGTCAGGAAGGGTTAAAAGGGCTCCTGGGTGGTTAAGAGGAGTTGGTCTTGAGTGGTTGTTTAGATTGATGGTAGAACCGAGAAGGTGGAGGAGGATAGTTAAGGCGGTATTGATTTTTCCTTGGATGGTGATAAAGGAGTCGGTGGGAGGAAGATAGGTGAGTATTGACTAGAAGGGGGGGGTGAGTTGCTTACTTGTTCTGTTGGGAGTCGGGATTGATGCCTAGCATATAGAGGATTGACTCTTTGCGATAGCGACGGTCTCCTCTGGAGTTGATGCGGATGGCTGGGAGTTTTCCACGTTTACCCCAGCGTTTGATGGTAAGGGGGGAGACTCTTAAAAGTTCGGCTACTTCCGAGACAGTGAGAAGATCGGGTAGGTTTTTTAGATCGAGGTCGCGTTTAGTCATGTTTTGAAGCCTGATGAGGTGTTTGAGGGTATTGTTAGTATTTGATATACAAACTATCAGTTGAGTCGTTTGATGTCAAGTTTATTTAAGTTAGATTGGAGGATATGGATTGTGAGGTAATGGTAAAAATTCAGTTGAGGCTAAGTTGATATATTGTTTTATAGATAAGTAGGGTTTAGTGCGTATGTTTTAATTTTTATTGTGACTTGTTAAAAGGTTGGGGCTGTTTTAGGATGTTGAGGATGGAAACAGGGAAAGATATATATGATGAGTATTTGGGTGGTGAGGAATGGCGTGAGGAGATGGAGAGTTGTTGGAGATTGTTTGAAGTGGTAGTGGAACAGGAGCTGTTTTGTAATGGTTTAAAGAAAGCTGGGGCTACTTGGGTTAGAAGTCCAGAAGGAGCGAAGGTGCTGGATATTGGATTTGTGCCCGAGGTGAGAGAAAACCATGAGTTTTTAGGGGTGAATGTATTCGCTAGACCAAATTCGGTGGGAGTAGTGTTTCGGCCAGTGGAGGTGCCGTATGAAGAAGTGGAGCAATCGTTAAGAGAGGATGAGGAATTGGGCCCTTTGATGAGTCAGGGGGCAAGAGTGGTGATTTTGACCATGGAGGATTTACAGAACTGGATTGGTTTCTACGCTCAAGTTAAGGCTGAGGGTTGGCATGATATGTTAGGAGCTAAGGCGTTGGAGTATAGTGGTTTGGGAAGAACGGATTGGGCATATGCGGCTAGGTTTGCTGCCGCGGCTGATGATTTGTTGGTAGCAAATGCACAAGTATTTGTAGAGCGAGGAGTGGCACATATTGATTTACCAAGTAAGGGGAAGATAGATAGGGCGTTTGTGAATGCACAGGGTGATGTGGTGGGGGTGGTGATGCATCATGTGAGGGTGGCTGAGCTTAAGGGTGAGATACTAGAAGAGAAGGTGTTGTCTGAGGGGGTGTTGGTACCCGGATTGGTGGTGAGAAGAACAGGGGAGAGTAAGAGAGAGGCGTATGAGCGAGCTAGGAACTTGGCGAGATACTGGAGAAGGCGGTTGGGTGAAGAGAGTTTGGAGGTGCCGGTGGTGAGTGAGGGTCAGTTGTCAATTTGGCGGAAGCTGGGTATGTGGTCTGAGGTAGATTCGGCTGTAGTGGGGTCTGATTTGAGCACTGAGGAGGTAATAAGATTTTTGTATTTAGGGAAGAGTAACCTGGAGCCTGGTGAGTTGGCCAGGATGGGATATTCGTTGCCAAGTACAGGTAGAGAGTTTGCTGGAGTGGATGTGGTGTTTTTGGAGAGAGGACCAGTGGGAGAGAGAAAGGTTGCCACTATAGATCGTTTGTTGGGTCTAAATTTGGGGAGAAAGAAAAGGGATGAGGAAGGATTCTTGGCCTTGAATAGAGTGTCTGGAATTGTGATTGTACCGGATGAGTGGGATGCGAAAGAGATGAAAAGTCATGTGGAGAGGATCAGGTACGACCTTAATTATCGTACTGGTGGGCCAGACAGCCATTTGTTGTATTTGACGAGAGAGTTGTTTGATCGATGGAGGGAAAGAGGTTCGATTTTTGCTGACGGTGAGGCGAATGGTTTTGCTTCGTTGCGGCAGCGACATGAGTATGGTTATGGTGCAACAAATGGAGGAAGATCAGTCGGGCTGCATGTATGGAGGCCGTTTCCGGAGATTGGAGGACAGAAAATGGCGGTGGTGGTCGATAATGGTGGAGATAGGGTGGTGAATATGATTGACTGGGGGACTAGTTTTGAGGCGGCAACGCCGGCCTTACGGGAGTTGACGGCTAAAGCACCAACGAGTATTGGACTACGTAGGCAACTGGAGACTGGGGAGCTGCCAATGGTGTTAGGTGCATATGATACTGAGTATATTCTGGCGTCAATACGAAAGTATCCAGCGATACTTCATATGGATTCAAACAATGCGGTTAGCAGTTTTTTAAGAGCTGAGATAAAGCGGAGGGTTGATTTTAAAGACGTAGAGAGATTGGTAGGTGAGGGTAATGCAAGAAGAATATATGAGTTGGCCGAGCAGGATGAACGATGGTGGTATGGTGAGAGAGAGCAGATCGTGAGTAACTTGGCCATATCTCACGCCCATGTGGATCATGTGGGTGATGTGCCTTTTCTGGATCGGAGAGTGGTGATGTGGGGAACAGCTGAGACAATGGCACACCTGAGAGCAATGACCAGAAGAGGAAAGAGTTGGACTAACAGGTACGAGTATGTAAGTTTGGTGACTCAGGATAAAGATGGTGCAGCATATAGGCGGGAGTATCGAGATGCCTATCCAACCTATTGGTCAGGCCAGCGGGTGAGAATTGGTGAGGGCTTGGCGGTTGAGTTTAGTTTAGCGAATCACAGTATGACTGGGATGGCAATGGTGGGTGTCAGGGATGAAGAGGGGAAGGGGTTAATGTTGTATACGGGAGATGTTAAGCCGGGAAATTGGACAGAGAAGACGGTAAATAGATTGGCAGGTGAGTATCCTGTGATTGTGATGGAGACAACCAATCTGGAGGATGCGGCTAAACCCTCGTCGGGAGTAACTGAGCAGATGGTGAGAGATACACTACTTGATCGAATCAGGGAAGCGGGGAGGGATACGGTGGTAGTTGTGGCTCCAGCAAATCATCTGGAGAGATTGCAGTCGATTGGTGAGGTAGCGGAAGCGGTGGGAAGAAAGGTGGCAATTGGTCCGGCTCATGCTGAGTTGGTAGAGCAGATGAGGGCGGATCGGGAGATGTTGGCGCCTTTAGGAGTAGACGGTTTTGATTTCTGGCTGCCAGCTTTGGGAAGTGAAGCGGCTTTGTGGTGGCCAACCTTGATGCCAGATGAGAGTGAAGATGAGCTAGTTTGGCCTCAAGTAACGGCGCCGAGGAGGTTTCAGAGGAATTTGTTTGAGATTGCGATGGGAGGTGGTATGGGAGTGGTTGACCTGGAAAGATTGTCCAGGGAAGGTCAGGAGTGGTTAGTGGTGATTGATCCTTATCGATTGTTTAGACATGAGTTTGGAGGTGGGTGGTTTGGAAATGGGTTATCGGTGTTGCACTCGGCCCATTTTCCCTATCAGGGTTATGCTAAAAGATTTTTGGCTGAGAATACTAGATGGGTCGGTGAACAAAAGGGTAAGCACTTGATGGATTTTGAGGTTAAGGGTATGGGGGGTAGGGTGGTAAATCAACCAAATTATGGAACGGGAAATACGGGAGGTAAAAAAAGATATGGATTGCATGCTTCGGGTCACGCAACCTTTGATGAGATGGTGGCAATATTGGATGGTTTAGTAGGAGGTAACTTTAATGGTAAGAAGCTTGTTTTGGTGCACGGGCAATCTCCTGAGAGATATGAGCAGGCATTAAGAAAGAGATTGGGATTGGACCGGACGGGTGATCTTGAGATTGTGTCAAGAATGGATCGTTATGATCCAAAAAAACCGGTTTCAAGAAGCGGGTGGGAGATGAAGCTTAATGGTTATTAAGGATTAGTCTTCTTCGGAGGTTTCTTCACGTTGATCAAGGATGGTTTGAATAGCCTGGTTGATATTTAACGGGGGAGGGTCAGGATCGTAGAGATGGGAAGCGATGAGGTCAGCGAGCTTAAGCCTTTCTAAATCGGTTAGGCCATACAGTTGGCATTGGTTTTCGATAGCCGTGATAGGGTCAGGGTTATCAGGTTCAGGCTGTTCGATGTTGCCCATATACAAGATTAGCCATATATAAGAGATGGCTGATAATGAAGTACTAAAGTGGATTGTATCAGGGTTTTTGTAAAAGGAAATAGTTGGGGGGTGAGTTAACATAAAAAACCCCCATTGCTGGAGGTTTTTTAAGTTGTGTTTAAGTTTAAGTTTAAGTTTACTTAAGCTCGACTTTAGCACCGGCTTCTTCAAGCTTGGCTTTAGCGGCTTCGGCATCCTCTTTCTTAGCACCTTCAAGAACTGGTTTAGGAGCTGACTCAGCAAGAGTCTTGGCTTCAACCAGACCAAGATCGGTCTTGATTTCACGAAGAGCTTTAATGACGGCGATTTTGTTAGCACCGGCATCGGCAAGTACGACATCGTATTCGCTTTTCTCTTCAGCGGCGGCTTCTGCAGCAGCGGGAGCAGCAGCTCCAGCAACAGCAACAGGGGCTGCGCTAACGCCAAATTTCTCTTCAAGAGCTTTGACGAGGTCGGCTAGCTCGAGAACAGAGAGTTTCTCGACTGCAGCAATGATCTCATCAAGTTTTTTGTTAGTTTCTTCTGCCATGTGAGTGATTAGCTAATTGTTAATTTGATTTGGTTATGCAGCAGCTTCTTTCTGAAGCTTGACAGCATTAAGAGCAAAAACTAGGTTTTGGAGATTGGCTCTAAGAACTTGAGCAAATCCATAGATGGGGGCGTTGAGCTGAGCTACTAGCTGGCCTAAGAGTTCTTCTCGACCAGGAAGTTTGGCTAGATTTTCAACTTCGGAGATGGAAAGGATTTTGTTGTCAAGTACGCCAATCTTAATGCTGGGTAGGTCATTGTTGGATATGAACTTGGCAAGAGCCTTAGCAGGGGAAACAGGATCATCAGCTGAGCTAAGAAGGAGGGCGGTGGGGCCTTCTAAGGCCTTAAGAGCGTCTTCTGACAGGTCATTGAGTCTGTCCTTGAGGGCAAGAGCTAAGAGACTGTTTTTGACCACGTTAAAGTGACCGCCAGTTGATTTGACTTGAGCTCTTAACTGGTTGATGTTGTGAACAGACATGCCGGCGTAATCGACAAGAATGGCGGCTTTTGATTGAGAGAGAGCTTGTTGAAGCTGATCAAGCTGTTGTTGGTTTTTGAGGCTAGGCATAGAGTAGATTTAATAAAATAAATTGGTATAAAAAAACTCGCCTGAGAGCGAGAAACTGTGAGCCCTTTTAAGATATACGAATTGTTTGGGCTGTTTTTTCCTACGCAGGGCTTAATGATTGCCTGCGATCTCAGGTAAGGGTGATTGTATCATATGTTAGCGATAAAGGGAACTGTCTGTTCTTAATCAGGTTGCAGATTATTCTTTATTCCATTCTAGATTTGCGGAAGAACCAGGAACTTTTGACGTGTCTACCTCTTGGCCGCCAATTGTGATCTGTTTATCCCTTGGACCGATACCTCTATCTTTGAGAGATTTATTGATGGTTTTTTCTACTTCCTGTTTTGCTTTTTCTGCGGCTTGTCGTTGTCGGCCTACAGCTTCGTCTTGATCTCGAAGTGATGGTTTTTCTCCTGATTTTATTCTTTCTATCATTGCATTAACCTGGTCTTTCGATAAACTTGGCTTTTTTTGTTCCATGCATTGAGAGTAGTGGATGACTGAATACTTGTCAAGACTGGGGAAAAATAAGGTTGGTTAGAGAGAGGAGAGACTTATCTTTAGAGAAGGGCTCATGGTTGACTTGATGTAGGCGGAGGTGATTTTGCTGATGCCGATGGCGTCGATGATGGTTTTGATGTTTTCAGTTAGTTCTTTGTCTTTCTGGTCAAGATTACCGATACTTAAGTGAATGATAGGAGCTTTGGCCTCGGTGCGATAGGTGAGTAGAGCGCTGGCTTCGAGTTCTTGTTTGCGTTTTTCAGGATCATTGATGATGGTGTTGCTCTTGGGGTTGGGCATGAGGCCTTTGGGTCCAAGAACGCGGGCGAGGGGGGCAATTAAGGGCATGTCAGCGGGTTTGGCCAGAAGGATATCAAAGTCGATTTTGCCGGACTTGATCTTGTCGCCTAGCTCTGGAGTAAAAATAGCGACGCGAGTTTCTTTGCCGATTGAGTGAGGAAGAGAGACCTCGCCTCTGATGCCAGTTTCTTTGACGTTAAGATGGAGTTCGACGGTTTTGTGGATCGAGTAGGAGACTTCGCGAAGCATCTTGACTGCGGTGGAGAGGGGATAGATGTCGACTTTTAGTTTCGCCTTCTGGGATTTGTAGATGTTAGATCGGCCAATGGTATTGCGAGGGTGTCGGGTCTTGGGATGTTGGGTAGTAGATTTAGTTTCTTTTGGCGTGGATTCTTTGGTTTTGGTTTTAACCTCCTTAGCCTCTTTGGATTGAGTTTCTGGTTTGGTTTGAGCTAGGGTAGCTGGATATTTGGATCTGATTTCTTCTAGGGCAGCTGGTCCAACACCCTCAAGACTTAAGAGTTCACCATCAGCCATGGAAGCAATTTGTTCTGGTTTAAGACGAGCTTGGCGAAGGATGTCGGCTGTTTTGTCTTTAAGGTCGGTGTAGGCTTGTTCCCAGCGAAACATTTCCTTTTTGGCTTTCTTTTCAGGAGTGGACTGAGTATCGTCTAGTTGGACAATTTTCTTTTTACCCATATTCTTGTTTATTTACTGATTTTGACGCCCATGGAGCGAGCAGTGCCGGAGACGATCTTCATGGCAGCCTCAACATCGGTGGTGTTAAGGTCTTGAAGTTTTTTCTCGGCGATTTCTTTTAGTTGAGCTTGAGAGAGAGTACCGGCGGTGTCTTTTTTGACATTGGCGGCGCCTTTTTTAAGTTTTAGAGTTTGTTTGATCAGGTCGGCAACAGGAGCTAACTTGGTGACAAAGGTGAAGGTGCGGTCCTCATAGATAGTGACAACGGCGGGGACGACCTGGCCTCTTAGATCTTTGGTGGCTTCGTTGTATTGATTAACGAAGTCCATGATAGGGACACCGTGTTGTCCTAGAGCTGGTCCGGTAGGGGGGGCTGGAGTGGCAGCTCCGGCTTGGAGATTGAGTTTAAGAATGGTTTTTACTTTTTTAGCAGCCATGATTTGTTTAGCTAATACACGTAAAGACTACAAGGGGAAATTATTACTAGACGATTAGGTTTATGAGAAGTTTTCGTCGTTGCTGTCAGATTTCGCGCTTGTAGGCAAACGCTCCCACACAACTGTGTGGTGAGGGAATTATATCATAAAAAGTATGGGCGTTGGTGTTGATGTGGTAAATTAGACGGCATGGAAAATATTGAAGATAGAGGGGAGTTTGAGAGGCTAGGCCGAGTATTTGTGATAAATGAGAATGATCAAGGTTTTGATTTTCCGGATGGAGTTAGAGTATTGAAGTTTGTGTTAATCAGAGATGAAAGTGGGGCTAGGATGCGCTTAGGTACGGAAAACTATAGACATTGGGATATTGTGAAGGGTGATTCTGAGTTGTTGGGAAAGACTCGAGAAGAGATTCGAGATATGGACTTTGCGGACGTGGGCTTTTTAATTATTAGAAAGGGGTCATTTTTTGTGTTTGGTGGTTCTGGTGAGTTGAGGGCCGGAGGGATTGAGGCCGGTCAAGTGGATGAGAAGGAAAGGGAGAAAGAGAGACATAGAAGAGAGGTGAAGCCGTTTCTGGAGAAGGTGAGTGGGAAAGAGGTAAAGGTTTTATAGAAAAAAGAGACCCGGGTGGTGTTGGTAGAGAAGTGTTGATGAACCACCCGGGTTGGTAGGGCCAGCATTAAGAAGTAAAAAGCTTAAGCGGCTGGCGTGTGCGATGGCACCTGGTGGGGGGGAAGCGGAAAGGTGCCCCGTCATGTGCGCGATTGTTCGTCCAGGGGAGCGAACTTGGTTTTAGATTGTATGGATTTTTTGGAGAATGTCAAGAAGTTAGTTGGTTTGTGGACAAGGAGAGTCGGAGATGACTTGAACGCCGGCAAGTTGGGCTTCACAAGCTGAGTCGTAGGTGAGATTGTCGGATCCACAGACGGGAGAGTATAGGTCGCTACAGACTATTTCTGGTTGAGCTGTGGGTGAATCTGGAGTAGTGGTTGGAGTTAGGGTGGGGGAAGGGTTGAAAGTGGCTGGGTCTGAGGCACGGGGTCTGATGTCTTTGGAGTCGGGGAAGAAGATAATGGCACTGGCTAAGGCGCCGGTGATTAGAGCTAGTGGCAGAGCGGCTAGCAGAGTTTTGGAGTTCATAGTTAAAGAGTAGGGGTTTTGGCCGCAGAGATCAAGAGGGAGTAGAGTAAGGGAAAGAAAGGTGAGGGAAAAAAGAGACTTAGATCTTGGAGACTTGGAGAAAATCGAGTTCGACTGGAGTTTCGCGACCGAAGATGGAGACAAGAACGGTGACCTTACCTTTGTCCTCGTCAATCTTGTTGACGGTACCAAGCATGTCTGCAAATGGACCCTCGACGATTTTGATGGCTTCGCCTAGTGAGAAGGAGGCTTGGAATTTGGGAGTCTCCTGAGAGATGAATTTTTTGATGGCATCAACTTCTTCTTGGGGAAGGCGAGTGGGTTGTGAACCGGTACCGACAAAGCCAGTGATGCCTTGGGTGGTACGAACAGCTAGCCAGGAGTCGTCATTGACCTCCATGCGAATAAGGAGATAGCCGGGGAAGATTTTTTCTTGGATGGTGGATTTTTTACCCTTATTGATCTTGATTTTTTCTTGAGTGGGAATGAGGATCTCTTTGATATAGTTATCAAGACCTAAGGTCAAGACTTTTTGTTCCAGAGTCTTGGCGGTTTTAAGTTCGTGAGCGGCGTAGGTGTGAATGACATACCAGTGGGCTTTGGGGTTCTCGGTCTTGGAGATAATGAGGTGGTGGGGATTGGCCTTAGTGAGTTTAGACTTTTTGGTCTTTTTTACCTTTTTGATTTTTTTAATGGTGGAAGACTTTTTGGTTGCCATATTAACGAGTGACTATGAGAGTGACTAGTTGAGTAAATATATAATCAAGGCCGCCTATGTATATGGCGACGATTAGGCTGGCGACTACGACAATAGTAGTGAGCCTAATTGTCTCTTGGCGGTCAGGCCATTTGACGAGGTCTAATTCTACCTTAACAGAGCGTAAAAAGGCAAGTAGACCAGTGTTTTTTGAGTTTGATGATGAAGGGGCCATGGTGGATATTTTAACACGAGGAGTTGCTGGTTTGGTATACAATGGTTGAGTGAGTATGAAGGGACTGGTGCCGATAGGAGGACGAGGGACAAGAATGAGGCCGGTGACGTATAGTGTGAATAAGCATTTTATTCCGGTGGCAAACAAGATGTTGGTGGAGTATCCGATCATGACTTTGATTAAAGCGGGTATAAAGGAGATTGGGATTACATATAATCCTGGTCAGCTTGAGTATGCAAAAGAGGTGTTGGGTGATGGAAGAAAGTGGGGAGCTAAGTTTTGGTATATTTTGCAACCTGAACCTAAGGGGCTGGCTAATATTGTGGAGGTAGCGGAAGATTTTTTGAAAGGAAGTCGGTTTGTATTTCACTTAGGAGATAATATTTTCGTAGATGGTATCGATGATTTGGTAGAGAGTTTTGATAAAGGTGATATGGAAGGAATGGTGACGATGGTAGAACATGAAGAGAATGTAAGAATGGGGGTGCCGTATTTTGATAAGAAGGGGAGATTGCTTAAGTACGTGGAGAAGCCTAAGAAACCGCCACACAAGATGGCAGTGCCGGGATTGTATTTCTTGAGTGATAGCGCTTTTGGAGCTTTTCGAGGAAGAAATAGACTCAGACCGTCGGCAAGGGGTGAGTATGAAATCCCGGACTTGTATCAGTGGATGATTGATAAGGGGTTAAGAATTGAGGTGAGAAAATATGGAGGTATGTGGTTAGATCCGGGTAAGTTTGGTGATTGGCTGGAGAGTAATCAGTATCTGCTTGATAGATTAGCTGAGAGGAAGATTCTGGGTAAGGTGGATAAGGACTCAAGGGTTGAAGGAAGGGTGGAGATTGGAAAGAGGAGCAGGGTGATTAACTCGGTGATTAGGGGTCCGGTGAGAATTGGTGATGGAGTGGTGGTTAAGGATAGTTTTATTGGACCATATACAAGTATCTATCATGGAAGTAAGATTGTTGGCTGTCGGGTAGAGAACTCGGTCTTAATGGAGGGGGTTGAGTTGGATAATATGCCAAAAGTGATTGATAACAGTATTTTGGGAAATAACACGTTGGTTAAGTCAGTTAGTCAGAATGGGGCATTGGGTATGTTTTTGGGTGAGGGATCAAGGGTGGAGTGGTAGGTTGGGGGTATTGTTTGATGTTGGTATAATAAATTTAGCCCTACAAAAGCGAAGTAGTGAGCAGGATTTTTTCCTGCACAAGCTTTTTGTAAAGGGGAGACGTGTTCTGTTGTTCAGCTTCGGCGAGACCCAGACAGCTCACCCCACCTGGTTTCCTACCGGGAAAAACGCCTGCTTCGACCGCTGATGTGGGGCTTTTTGGAACTGTCTTAGTGATTAGAGATGATTTTTCTGAGGATTTGCCCGAGTTTTTGAGGATCGTGACGGAGGCGTGAGTATTTTTGGGTGATGGAGAAGTGGTTGGCGGAGATGACATGAATAGAGGAAGGGAGTTTGTTAGATTGAGCTTTGGTCCAGCCTAGGAAGTGAGAGTGTTCTTGGGCGTAGCTGTGAGCAATGTTTGGATAACGGTGGTTGAATTCTTTGGTGGAGAGATATGGGGTGATGATGGTGTCAAAAGGTTGGTCTAGGCGAGTATAGAGACGGAAGAGGTGGAGGTAATCTAGAGGAGTGAAGCGGTGGGTTTCGTTGCGGGTGGAGACAAGATTGGTGATAAGGATTTTGTGGGCAGAGGATTGCTGAAGAGCTTTGATAATGCCAGTGGGGAGGAAATTGGCAATGATGGAACCATAGAGGCTGCCGGGAGAGTAGATAAGATAGTCGGCTGAGCTGATTGCTTCAAGGGCTAGAGGGGTAGCTGGAACAGATGGTTTAAGCCAGATGCTTTTGACTGAGTCTTTGGACATACTTTGACGATCCAGTTCGTGTTCGCCATAGAAAAGCTTACCTGAGTTAGTAGTGAAGTGGAGATTGGCGGGGGATAAGGTAACGGGAATGGCGGTACCTGCAAAACGGATGGAGAGAAGTTGTTCTAAATGTTTTTGAACACTTAAAAAGTCATTGTTGTACTTTTCTAGTAGAGCATAGTAGATGGTGTAACCTAGATTGCGGTTGCGTCCATCGGTGTAGGAGAAGAGATCAGTGAAGGTAGTAAGTTGTTTGGTGTGGCGATGATTGGGAATAAGGGCAAGTAGGTTGCGTAATAGGTCGCAGACGGCAATAACACGGTCTCGCTCATCGGAGCGGATAGAACCAGTCTTGCCACCGGAGTCAGTGGCGGAGGAGATGGCTTTGATGTTGGTAAAGCCAGCTTCAATCAGACTTTTGATGATAACAGGGGAGCCAGTGCCGCCGCCAAAAGTAACGATGTTTGGTTGCTTCATTTTTTAGTACCCTCGATTATACCTACTTGGCAAGAAAAAGGTTGGCGATGAGGAAGTAGACGATAACACTGAGTAAGTCTTGAATAATGGTAGCAAAGGGCCCTGAGCCTAGGGCAGGGTCATGGTTAAGTCGGGAGATTAGATGAGGGATGATCAGCGCAGAGTACGAGGCGATGAGAATTGAGGTGAATACCGAGATGCCGATGATGGTTCCTAGAAATGGGGCTGACCAGAATAGGGTAGTGATGAGGGTAATGCTGGCAAAGCAGGTTAGGCCAATAAGGGTGGAGATGAGGGTTTGGCGGAGGAGGTAGGTAGTAAAGTTGAGTTGGTGGTTCAAGATGAGGTCACGAATGAAGAGTGTTTGGGTCTGGGTGCCAACTGCGTTGGCAAGGTAAGCGACTAGGGGTATAAAAGCGGCAAGAATCAAGTTTTGCTCTAAAGTGGGGGAGAAGAAGTTGATGACTTGAGCGACAAAGAGACCACCAAGCAGGCCAACTAGGATCCAGGGTAGTCTGGAGATAAAGGATTTAAGAAGAGGGGTTTCGAGCGTAGAGAGATGGGAGATGTCTTGAGGTAAGACACCAGCCAGGTTAAGCAATTTTTGTTGAGTTTCGTGCTGAAGAATGGTTTGGATACGGTCTGAGGGAACGACACCGATGAGGGTGCGATGTTGATCAATGACGGGGACAGCTTTAATGCTGTTTTTGATGGCTTGATGAGCAAGTTGGTTGGGGAGAGTATCGGGCCTGGCAGTGAGAAGATTTGATTTAGTCATGATCGAAGAGACCTTGGTTTCGGGAGGGTGTTTTAGAAGTTCTCGAATAGAAAGAATGCCAACAAGTCGATGGCTACCAGTGATGATGTAGACGTAGTTGATGGTGTCAAACTGATCAATGTGGTCGGTGAGATATGATCGGATTGAGGATAGAGTCTGTTGACTGGTGGCTAGAGGAACCTTGGTAGTGAGGTGGTGTCCAGCTGAGTTTTTTGGCCAGGCGAGAGCTTTGGTTTTAAGCGCTGGAAACTTGGGTATCTTGGGTGTGTGGGGGTGACTTACCATACCTTATGTTATACCAGACCAAAAAAGGCAGCGCCCTTGGTTTAAGGAAACGCTGCCTAAGCAGGGACAGAGAGCTTTAGAGAAGGAGTGCGGCCAGGAGGCCACACGAACAGGTGAAGAGACCACTGATGATCATGATGACGATCAGCACGCCCCCCACTTTGTTTGTTTCTTCCACCTCGTATATCTCCATTGTTTTGTACTCCTTTCTGTTCTTGCTCTTTTTGCTACAGACCTGGTCTTGACCAACCAATGAATCGAACAAAATCCTTGACCTCAAGCCCCGTTAGTTTTTGCTCTTGGTCAGAAGTTACTGCGACGATGATTTCACCGACAAGATGTTCGTTATCATCTTTGTCGATATAAAACTTAGTTACTTCGTATACGGGATATTGGGTGGAAGGCGACACGTGTCTTCGTCTTTCTGTTAAAAATGCGATAGGGGAATTGTATCAAATTTAGGCACGAAAGTCAAGATTATAGGTTAGAAAAGGGGTGGGTGTATATAAAAAACTGGCCACCAGTTTTGTGGCTGGTAGCCAGTGAATAGGGAAGGGGAAAGGTTAGAGGCCGAGTTCGTCCAGGATTTGACGAGCTTTGTCGCTCAAGGCGACTTCCTGAGTGTTGCCGGTCTTGAGGACAAAACCCTCAGAATGACAGGCCCCGAACCCATCTCCTTCGGTGGTGAGGAAGGAGAAGCCGTCAACAGCGGCTACGACCACTGTTTTGTTTTCAGCCAGGGGTCCGTTGGCGGTGGGGCATCCAGCCTGGATGAGGAGTTCCTCGCCAGGTTGGAGGTCGGCAAATTCATTGCGCCGCAAAAGGTACATAATGTTCTCCTTTTAGAACTGGCACAAAAGTGTGCGAGTAATATTTTACTCAAAAGAGGGAGATAATTCAAGATTATAGGGTTTTGAGGTGTTTTGGGATAGATTAGTTCGGGAAGAGGTATTGGGGCAGGCCCGCCAGGATTCGAACCTGGAATAACTCTTTTGGAGAGAGTTGTGATGCCGTTTCACTACGGGCCTAACTAAGGTCTATATTGTATCTTAACAAGGGTGAAAATGTCTTGAGGATGAATTTACTTTAGTTTGGAGACTTCTTTGTGGGTGGTGTGTTTACGACAACGAGGACAGTACTTCTTGAGTTCGATTTTGTCTGGAGTGTTGGTGCGGTTGCGTTCAGAGATGTAGTTGAAATTCTTGCATTCAGAACATCGCAAACCTGCTAGTTGTCGGGGTCCTTTTTTGGCCATGTTGGTATTTTAGCAGAGAGTGAGGTTTTTCTCTAGTTAGTGGATGTAGGCTCCGTGATGTTTGTCTTGATTAAGAGGTGATTATTAAATAAATGAGTATATTAATATTTTCTTAAGATAACGGGCCTTGGTAGAGCTGGGGTAGGTGGAAGGAGGTGTTAATTGTAAACCTAGATTGGGTTAAGACGGCAATAGTTGATGAAGAGTCGGTGATGTATTAGTTGATAGTGGACATTTGTTTCTGACAATAAGTGGTTTACAACATTGTGCGACATAATATAAAGGTGGTTCGAGTTACGAAGATAACAAACGAGGGAAAACTGCAATCTTGTATGGAATAATGACCTTCCTGATATTCGAGTTTCTTATGAGAGAGGTTTCTAGGGCCACTAGAAGCGTTTTCAGCCTCAAATATCTGCTGTTTTTGTGCCTGGAGTTGGGGATTTGATGATAGATAAGGGGAGTTGACCTGGGTTTTTGATTATTGAATCGCGGATGTGAGTTGGTTGATGAATAGCTGTAGTGAATGAGAATTCGATTTTTGAATATTGGGCGGGATTTTGAACAACTTATGTTTACTCGTGTAGAAAGGCAGTAAATTAAAAAAGTTTTGTGATTATGATTGAGTTGAGTTGTTGGTTAATGTTTGTATATATGATTGAGTGATGGTTATGTTGTTTGTGTGATTAATCAGATTAGATCTGGCTTTGGTTGATAGTTTGTCAAGTTTCGGTTGGAATTATATAGGTTGTTTGCTATTTTTTTAGCTGTATTTGTGATTTTAATAGGTGGCAGACTTTCATATTATAGGTTTTTGTGGCTATTTTATCGGGAGATCTTGCTGCCGGTTTGATGTTGATGATGATTTAATAATTGATTATTTGGGGATGAGGGATGTTAGATGATGGTATGTACGCTTTCTCCCCTGCTTGGGACGTGCAGATAATTAATATTTTATTGCTTGATTGGGTAGTTTTTAGGGATCGTGAATATATTATTCTAGGTTTTTATCATTGTAGTTATTTGGGTTGATAATAGAAAATAGGCAAGTTGTATTTGCTTGAATATAGATACTTTGGTATTAATTACGAGTATTATGTGTGATTGGTGTGTATATATTTGTATGGGATATTTATATTTGTCGTTGGAAAAATAAATACGATAGGGATGGAGACGATAAAGTGGTTATGGCAGGCGGTGTGTGCTAATCTAGTCATATATGAAGAAAGATAAGGAATCTGATACAAAAGAACTTGAGACTGGAAGAAGGTTGGTGGTGGAAGTAGTTAAGGATGAGGATAATGCAGATGATGAGAAGACTAAGGATGAAGGAGTAGAAGAGGACACCTCCCCTATCGGTGAGGTGGTAGGTATGTCTGGTAGTAATGGGTCTGCTATGAGTGGAGTGAGTGATAGTGGGAAGAATGGTTCGGGGATGTTGATGATTGCTGTGATTGCTTTACTAATCTTGTCAGTAACTGGTTGGATGATGTATGTTCGAAGCGAATGGATGAGAAGACAGGAGTTGGCGGCAAATCAGATGGAAAGTGAGGAGCAGACAGTTCAAGAGCCCGTAGTAGAGGATGAGATTGAGGTTACTGAGACTGAGCAGCTTGAGAGAAATGAGATAAGCTTGGAGATATTGAATGGATCTGGGGTGGCTGGATTGGCGGCGGAGACTATGGTTGCTTTTGAGGGGTTGGGTTATGAAGAGATTAGTGTGGGTAATGCTGAGACGGTACCGGGTAATGAGTTGTATGTTAGGTCTGGTTATGAGGACAAGATTGAGGTACTAATGGACGATGTGTTGGATGAACTGGAGATTGCCACAATATCTGGTGAGTTGGAAGATGATGGTGAGATAATTGCGAGGATAGTTTTGGGTGAGTAGGGATATATAGGCTTGAGTAAGTTTTTTAGTTTGGGGTGGATCATGGAGACAAGGATGCCTTTTTCTGGTAAATTATGGGAATGAAAACCGAGGGTTTGATAAAGGTGGAAGGTTTGAGTTTAGGCTTGGAGCAAAGCCTGGAGAAGCAGTTGGGTAGTGCAGGGGTGGTGATCACTGACTTGGATGATGTTTGGTTTAGGACTAGTGAGGTATATGAGAGAAGGATGAGTGAGGTAGCCCAAGTATTTGCGCCGATGGCTGGTAAGGAGACTGAGCAGGTGTTTGATGATTTGCTGTCAGCGATATTGGCGAGACGGTCGGTGATGGAGGTTAATCCTTTGATTATGCCAGCTGCGGTGGCTGATTTGTATAGAAGGTATGGGCTGGAGGATAAGATGGCGTTGGCAATGGCATATGGTTCAATACTGGAGATATTTGATGACTTCTTGCCACTTTATGCTGAGGCGGAGATGAGTTGGCCTGTTTTGAAGGGCTTGAGGGGTATTCGGGTGGCAGCCTGGACTCACGCTGACACAGATTGGACTGGAAGGAAGATGATGATGCATCTAGGGTTGGAGCGGGTTTTTAGTGGTGGGGTGTATGCGGTAGATGTTGATAAGCCAAAGGAGTGTGGGAGTGTGCTTAGTAGTTTGGGTGTTGGCCCAAACGAGGTGGTGGTTGTGGGTGATAGCTTAAGATCTGATGTCTTAACCGCTGTTGAGGCAGGGGTTCCTGGTGAGAATATATTTTGGATAAATGCCAAGAGTGTCCCTGTTGGTGAGGTTGAGTTGCCCGATGGAGTAAGAGTGGTTGCAAACCTATGGGAGGCGGTTAATGTGATGGCGATGGGTTGGAGTAGATAGTTGTGGTTGACACTGTAAATATTGTGAGTTGTTCATAGTTATAACGTGTTGAGTTGTGTGGCTTAATTGACTTTATAGTCCGATCCATCGGGAAAATGTTTTGGGTGTGAAGTTTTGTGAATTTTGATATTTAGTTAAGCGCGCCAAGCAGGCTACCAATAATTAGTCCACCTGTAGTCCCCACTCCGATGATGGGAAGGTATGTTTTGGTGATAATCGCATCAGGTAGACTGAGAAGCAATCCAATTGATGCACCCTTAAGCCAGGGTGGTAGAGGGATGTTGGTGGTGGCGATAAGGAAACCGATTGCAAAGCGATTTATAAAGGAGCCAAGCATCGCAACCGGCTTATCCCTTATGGGAAGTGGAACCATTAACAAAACGTCAACAACTCCGAAAATGAGGCCCGCGATTGTGCCGGATATAAGTGTGTTCATTACTAGATTTATTATAACTTTGTTGTAAGAGTTGATTTGTGGTGTCTATTACTTTTTGGAGCCGGCAAGAGGAATCGAACCTCTGACCTTCGCTTTACAAAAGCGTTGCTCTACCTGCTGAGCTATGCCGGCTTAGGCCTATTAATTTTAACATTTTGTGCTTGTAACATGTTAAAATTGAAGGGCATGCTGGGGTACCCAAGCGGTCAACGGGGGCGGACTGTAAATCCGCTGGCTTAAGCCTACGGGGGTTCGAATCCCTCCCCCAGCACAGTAGAGATATGATTCTACTTTTAACATAGTAATTGGCCGAGATAGCTCAGTCGGTAGAGCACGATCATGGTAAGATCGGGGTCCAGGGTTCGATTCCCTGTCTCGGCTCAAATTTGAATGTTTGGAGAATAAGAGTTAAAGGGTGGAGTAAAGGACTTCTTGAGTGGTGGAGTCGATCTGAACAACGATGTCTTTTTGATTGGCCTGCTGCGGAAATGAGTAGGTGAGTTGCCAGATGTTGGTGGTCTCAGTTGTGGTGGTGTTGCTGGGAATAGCGCGGATGAATTTGGCTTTGACAGATGATGGGGTAAGATTTGTGATAGTGGGTGAGATAGCCTTGGACCAAGCAATGGCGTGGGCATCTATATCGGAAACTCCGAGTTGGTTTTGTTCAAAGAGTGGAATAAGGTCAGGAATATTATTATCAGGATTAATGATGGCGTTGATAACTAGCTGGGGATCTTCGTTTTGTGAGTATTGGATATAGAAGTAGCTTTTGGCATCAGGGGCCTGGCGGAACCAGTAACGATAGACGTTGTTTTCAAGGGTTAATAGATTGTCGGTGGTAATCATTAGAAGCTGGGCGGTAGAGTATTTTTGGCGGGCGATGTCGATAACTTTGGCTAAGTTAGTGAAGGCAGATGAGAGGGTGACTGGTTCGGTAGTAGATGATTCTGTGGGTTGAGTTTCTGGTGTTTGATCGTTTTCAGGGGGTGAGTCTTGATCGGTGGGAGAAAGTTGTCTACCCGCTTCTGTTGACTGAAGAATGTTAACTTGCTTTTTAAGGGCGTTGTTTTGAAGGTAGAGAAAGGCGGAGAGGGCGATGGTGAGGATGGCAATGCCGGCAAGAGCTAGGATAAAAAGGCTAGATACAGGTTTGGGATGAAGATTGTTTGTTGAGGCTGGCTTAAGGTGATCAGAGACTGGGTCAGGATTGGCTTTAAGATCAGTAGGAGGTGAGTAGGATCCAATGAGGCTGGGTCGATTGGGGGTTGAGCTCTCATCTCGAGATAAAGATGGTGGAGTAGGTGGTGTTGGGGTTGGATTAGCGGGTGGGGTTGAGGTAGGAGACGAGGATGGGGTTGAGGATGCCGGTGGGGGTGGAGGTGGAGGTGGTGGATATGAGGATGTAGAGAAAGTAGGGGGGTTGGAGGTATTTTTGTCTTGATCTGATTTTGATGATTTGTCTGCGTCTTGATTGGATGAAGGAGTTGGTGGGGTATCATCCGAAGAACTGGATGGCGTGTCGGAGTCTGTGTCACCAAAACCAGGTGGTAGATTAAGGCTGTGGGGATCGGGTTGGTCGGGCATGATTTTAATATAGCCTAAATTTACGTATAAAGGCAAATGAAGGATTATTAAGACAGCCAGCTTTATACTATCGGACTAATATGGTATACTTATGGCCATGAAAAAAGGAATATTGGTGTCAATATTGGCAGGTATATTGTGGCTAGGTTTGTCGGTTAGTGAAGTGGTGGCAAGTGAGGGCGTGTTTAAACTTGATTCTGTTAATGACTCGGGTGCAAGTTGTTATGCCTTGAGTGTTTTTGGATCGGGGAGATATAAGGTGAATGGAACTTGTAGAGAGTTGATGACACCTTACTCAGCCGAGTTAAATCGTTATGTATTGTGGGCAATTAATGATGAGGGAGAAAGTGTGAGAATTGGTGAGGTGAAGTATGGCAAGATTGAGGCGTCAGTGTCGAAGAAATTTGTGAGCTTGATGGTGACAGCTGAGGAGAAATCGACTGCTAGAAAACCGAGTGAGTTCGTGGTGGTTAAGGGAGATTGGCAGGCGGTACCCTTGGAGGGGGAGGAAAATAAAATTGATTCAGGTCCTTTGGTGAGCTTGACTCCAAGCCCGACTGAGAAGAAAGCTACAACTGAGGTAGTAATTGAGGATGAGGGTGAGAAAAGCGGAGTGGCTAAGTTCTTGGCCACGGTGGGAAGAATTGTGGGAATTGGTTTCTTGTTGTTACTAGTGGGTGTGGTGGTGATGACGATTGTGACTCGTAGGAAAGAGCAGATTTAAGGGTTTTGAGGTTTAAAGATTTTTCGAATAAATAGGTGGCGGTGGTATTGAGTGGGGCCGTATTGTTGTAAAGCTTGGGCGTGTTTAGTTGTCCCGTAACCCTTGTTTTGATTCCAGAAATAGTGGGGGATTTGAAGATGGAGCTGATCCATAAGATGATCGCGATAGACTTTGGCTAGGATGGAGGCGGCTGCAATCGAGATGCTGATGGAGTCTCCTTTAATAATTGGTGTTTGGTGGTTAGAAAGACGGGGAAGATGAGGAATGCGGTAGCCATCGACTAAGACATGATCGCAATGGGGCAGTTGTTTAAGACTTTTTCTCATGGAGATAAAGATGGCCTTGTTAATACCAAGACGATTTATGATTGAAACAGAGGTAGTGTTAATTGAGGTATAGATAGCGTGTTGAGAAATAAGTTGGGCCAGTTGTAGTCGTTTGTTGGAGGTAAGGAGTTTGGAGTCGTTAATATTAGGAAGAAGCTGGGAAGAGAAGTGTGTGGGTAACACAACAGCTGCAGTGACTACTGGTCCAGCTAAGGCACCACGACCGACTTCATCTATACCAGCGATATAGCGATATTGTTTCCAGAGTTGGGATTCAAAATCGAGGTTTGGTTTGGTCATATTAACCCACCGGTGGGGAGAAGGAGGTTGATGAGAAAGTCGATGACGGGGGTAATTAGGCTGATAGCAGGGGAAACACCGTTGATAGGAAAGATAAGGAGGATTAGGATGATGGTGCCGTAACGGTTCATAATGGATTGCCATTCATAGGCGAGGTCTTGGGGAAGAATGCCGATAAGGATCTTGCCACCGTCGAGGGGATGAACAGGGATAAGATTGAAGATAGCAAGACCAACATTGAGAAAGACAAAGGGGTAAAGAAGTGGAGCGTAGTAGGAAGGAAGAATAAAGTGAATGAGTAAACTAGCTATGGTAGTTAGAACAAGATTGCTTACAGGTCCGGCCAGAGAGATGAGAGCGGCATCACGGCGAGGATTGGCGAGATTGTAGGGATCAAACTGAACCGGTCGACCCCAGCCAAAGCGGAAGAGTAGAAGCATAAGGGTTCCTAAGGGATCAAGATGGGCTAGGGGATTGAGAGTAGTACGTCCTTGGAGTCTGGGGGTGGGGTCACCGAGGTATTCGGCGCTGTAGGCATGTGCGGCTTCGTGGACACTGATGGCGATTAGGAGCGAGAGAATCCAGACAAAAAAGAGGAGTGGGTTAGTGAACAAGGTTTCTAGCATGGCTATTATTGTATCAGGTGATGGTAAGTGGTTTTTAAATGGGAAGGTCGACGCTTGACGGTTTGTTTGATATAATGACAGGCATGAATACAGGAGCTTATGTGTGTGATAGTTGCGGTAAGGGAATTCAGAGAGGGAATTTGGTGTCTCATGCAAAGAATCGGGTTAAAAGAGTAAGAAAACCAAATCTTCATGCTGTCACCGTCTTAAAGAGTGGCAAGAAGGTTAAGGTGAGATTGTGTACTAGTTGTTTGCGCAAAGCTAATAGACCAGGTCGAGGAAAGAGCGAGAAGTAAACTTAAATTTTTAGGGGGTGGCCGGAGAGGAACTGAGTCCAGGTAATGGGATTTTTGCCGGGGAGTTGAACTTTGTCTATTCTTAAATGGTCTTGATTAAGAGTGGTTGAAAGAATTTTTAGTGGTTGTTGGTCAATGTCGGTCCAGGCTCCTGGTTGTGGATTGAGTGAGCGAATTAAGGCATGAGTGGCGGCTGATTGGTATCCATTGATAGCTTGTTGAAGGTTTGACCAGGGAATGTGAGCGTTGGCGTGATTAAGAAATGAAGTGGAAGGAGTATAGGAGGCTTGAGTGTGGTCTTGGGTTTTGGGAGGGAGATAGATTTTTATACCCGGAGTGTTTGGAGTAGTTTTTTTATGTTGATGCCAGTTAAGATATGCAGGTAAGACCACTTTAGTTAATTGAATTGCTTTTCTGGTAAGTTTTTTGGTTAAACTAGCTGTGTCATCGGATATGGAAATGGACTGTTTGACTTGAGCGATAATGGGACCGTGGTCTAGTTCTGGATCAACTTCCATAAGAGTAACGCCGGTGTGGCGATCTTGGTTCTTAATAGCCTGATGGATACATAGAGCGCCTCGATATTGAGGTAGAAGTGAGAAGTGTAGGTTAAGAGGAGCAATTTGAGGTAAATCTAACCACTCGGGGGGGATAATTTTGCCGTAGGCGGCTATTAAGAAAAGATGAGGATTAAGAAGTTTTAAGTGGGCAAGATTGGATGAGTCAAGTTTGTCTGGTTTGAATACAGGCAGGTGATGTTGTTGAGCCAACTGAGCAATGGGGGATGGGGTAAGGAGTTGGTGTCTGCCGGTAGGTCGATCGGGATTGGTAACAACGGCAACTACTTTAATATTTCCAATAGGTTTGGTAATTAGAGACTTAAGGATGTCAGCAGAAAAGGAGGGGGACCCGAAATAGACGAGATTAAATACCATGGATTAACTTAATAAAAATTCTGGTTTAATAGGTTGAAGTCCGGACGGTGTTTCTTTAAGGATGGTGCCGTTTTGTTTGAGAATGTGGTCAGTAAAGAGAATGCCGTTAAGGTGATCGGTTTCGTGTTGGAAGGCAATGGCACGAAAACCCTCAAGAGTTTTGGTAACAGTGGTAAGTGTCGGATTGGATTGATCGGGGTTGAAGGTTTGATACCTGGCTTTGATGCGATATGGTCGGTCAACAAAACCCCAGATGCGGGGTATAGAAAGACAACCTTCTAGAGGGCGATCTTGGTCTTGGGGATATTTTTGTGAGGTGGTTAACTTGGAGGTGGAGATGATCTGAGGGTTGATGTATATAGTGGCTTGTTTGTCGGGTTTTAGAAGTATAAAAATGCGTTTGTCTAAGCCGACTTGAGTGGCAGCTAGTCCGACACCTTCTGGATCACGAGCCTGTTTGAGAGTATCGATCATCTGTAGAGCTTCCCTTATAGTCTTAGTAGTAAGTTGGTTAATGGATTTGGCGGTGTGTCGCAGAAATGGATGGGGGGTAGTGAGAACTTTCATGGGTATATTTTAGCACTTTTGACTGATTCTGCCGTGTTTTGCTGGTTTACTCTAGGGTTGCGGCAAAGGGATGGTCGGGGTAGTAAAATAGAAGTTGGTCTTTTAGTTTTTGGATGTGATCTTGATTGTCTTCTTGTTGATAGAGCTTGATAAGTTCGGCAATAGCATGGTCATAGTTGGGTTTTAGATCGATGGCCTGTCGAAGAGCGATTTTGGCTTGAGGGAGATTGTCGAGTTGGATGTAGAGAAGGCCAATGTTATAGAGAAGCTTGGGGTCGGTGGGGGCGAGTTGAGTAGCGCGTAGGAGTGTGTCAAGGGTGAGTTGGTAGTACTGAGGATCGATTTGGGCGAGAGAAAGATACACCTTGGCTTTGGACTTAATGAAATTCAGGTGGTGTGGGTTTTGGTCTAGGGTCTGATTGATGTTATCCAGAGCAAGTTTGGTGTAGTTTTGCTGCTGGGCAAGAGCAGCTTTCTGGAGTAATTTGGCCTGTTCTTGGTCAAGGGAGTCATATTGTTGTTTGGTGGCCAGAGCAGCGTTGGCGTAGGTTTCGGCCAGAATGGAGCGAAAAGTAGGTTCACCGGGGTAGAGATTAACGGCTGACTCAAGAGAGGGAATGGCTTGGCTTAAGTAACCGTTTTGGCTTAAAGCTTTGCCTTTAGCATAGTGACGATCGGCCAACCAGTGTTTAAGGATTAGAGAGAACCAAAAAACAAAGATAAGAGTGAGAAGAGTGATGGCTATATATTGGAGCATAGATAAAGAAGGGGTAGTAACATTATTCTTAAGTTTCTTGAGGTCTTTTTTACTAAAACTCCATCCAGGTCCGAAACTGAAGGTGTTGAATTGGGATGAGGTGTAGGCAAGGGCAAGAGCAGGGGTTAGAAAAAAGAAAGTGGCGACAGTGACGACGGAGAAACCGAAGTAGTTGGTGATGAGGATGGAGAGGTAGCTTAGGATAAAACTGATGGTGATGGTTTGGTGAGCTGGGTATTGCCGATAGAGTCTGATAAGTAAGATGAGAGTAGAGAGGATGAGAATTAGGTAAGTAGAGATACCGATAAGTCCGGTAGTAGCAAGGAAGTTAAGGTACTCATTGTGGGCTTTGTTGTAGAGGAAATCCCATTCAGAGAGAAGGTTGTGAGCGGCTGGCCTGGTCCAGTAATAGGCGTAGGCAAAGGTTTCCGGTCCAGTACCAGTAAGAGGGTGACTTTTAAATAAATTAACAGCACCTTGCCAGACGACCTGGCGGATATCCCAGGAGTTTGAGCCGCCGTACGGACGACCATCTGCTTGGGCGATGAGTTGTTTTTGATTTTCTTCTGGTAGGGCTGAAATATCTAGGGGTTTTAACTGAGTGGTTAGATTAACTTGGTTTAGGTAGGGTTCGAGCTGTGGCCAGAGAGGACCGCCTACTTTTAAGCTGTCTTGGATATTTTGAGGATTAGGTGACCAGGGGGAGCCAATGATGGCTAGCGAGGTGACAAGAAGAAGTAGTAACCCTAGAAAACGAGAACGGGTGTGGGTGGCTTTTTTTAGCTTAGTCAGTTGGTAAAGAATGATGAGAAAAAGAATGATAAAGGTAGTGCCAATACCGGAGCGGGATTTGGTATAGAGGATAGTAATGAAGTTGGCGAAAGCAACTAACCCGAGAAGAAGTGAGATTTTCTTTTCTTTTGAGTTTAGGGCTATAAGTAGAGGGAAGGGGAGAATGGCGACAAGATAAGCTGAGAGCCAGTTGGGTTGTCCTAGAGTGGAAAAAACACGGTTTTGAACATCCTGAACCCAGAGGTGCTTGTCAATGCCGAAGTGTTCGAGAATGCCATAAAGTGAGATAAGAGTAGAGGTAGATAAAGCCGAGTAGAGGAGGAGTTTAAGTTTGGGTTTTTGTGAGTCTTGCGAGAAATGATTTAAGGCGATATAGAAGAGTAGGCTGTAGGAAATGGTTGAGGCTAGACCTCCGTGGAACCTGGAGTAGTAGCCCCAGATAGAGGTGTGGGGGTTGATAGAAAATAAAGTGGTTATGAGTTGACCTAATAGAAAGAGAAGGACCGTTAGGTTAAGAAAGGATTTTCTTAAGACAAGTTGTTTGTTGATAATAATTTTAATTAACCAGAAAGTAGTTATAAAACCGGTAAGGATATAAGTGAGAATCATCTTGTTAAATTCAAAGAGTTCGCTGGAGGTGGGGTAGAAGAAAAGAGGTACAAAGAAAAGGAGTGCAGCGAAAGAAAAAGTAATGATGATATCAAGTGGTTTGTTCCAAGGGTGTTTGAACATGGAGATATTGTAACAAGGATGGAGATTGATGCTAGTGGATTTGTAAAATTGTGGTGGTGATAGACGGGTGCGTATTGGCTTGATATACTTCGGGCGATGTTAGATCGATTGTGGAGTATTTTAAGTCATGATATTGGGGTGGATTTGGGGACAGCCAACACAGTGGTTCATGTTAAGGGGATGGGTGTGGTGATTAGAGAACCATCAGTGGTGGCGAGACACTTGAAAACTAAGGAGATCTTGGCAATAGGAACAGAGGCGAAAAAAATGACAGGTAAGACGCCGGAGAATATCGAGGTGGTAAGACCACTACGTGATGGGGTGATTGCTGATTTTGATGCTGCAGAGGCGATGTTGAAGTACTACATCAAGGAAGTGCAGCAAATGATGGGTGGACTAAAGGCAAGTTTAGGAAGACCAAAGGTAGTAGTGGGAATACCTTCTGGGGTGACTGAGGTGGAGAGGCGGGCGGTTCATGAAGCGACAGTTAATGCTGGGGCTAGGCAGGCTTTTCTGATTGAGGAGCCAATGGCGGCAGCGATAGGGGCGGGATTGCCGGTGATGGAGCCGACAGGACAGATGGTGGTAGATATTGGGGGCGGAACGAGTGAGATAGGGGTGATCAGTCTGGGTGGTTTGGTGTTAAATAGAAGTTTGCGAATTGCTGGTGACGAATTGACTGAGGCAGTGATTAATTTTGCTAGATTAAAGTACAACTTACTTTTGGGTGATGCTACTGCTGAACAGGTCAAGATTGCGGTAGGTTCGGCTTATCCTGTTAAGTCAGAGAGCGAAGGTAAGCCGTTGTCGATGGTGGTAAGGGGAAGAAGTTTGGAAAATGGATTGCCAAAAAGCCAGCAGATTAATAGTGTGGAGCTGCGGGAGGCTTTGGCTTCGGTAGTAAGACAGATATTAAATGAGATTGCGTTAGTGATTGAGGAGACACCGCCTGAGTTGGTGAGTGATATATTGGAGCGAGGAATGATTCTGGCTGGAGGTGGGTCTTTACTTAGAGGGATTGATAAGCTGATAGCCGAGGAGACAGGGATGCCGGTGTGGGTGACAGAGAAGCCAATGGAGGCGGTGGTGAGGGGTTGTGGAATGGTGTTAGAAAACGAGAAGCTGTTGCGACAGGTGAGAGTAGTAAGAGGTTTGGACTAGTTACCTAAGTATGGGTTAGTATGTGAGTATGAAGCGTAAGTTGGCTTGGGCTATTTCTCGAGTGTTTGATCCGGTAATTGAGATTCCGATACTACTGGCTGGGTCAGTGTATTATGCTCTGTCTAATGGTCTGCGGTGGCGTTTTTTGGTGATGTTGTTGGTAGTCGATGCATTACTGCCTGCTTTGTATATGGTGTATGGCTTGATGAAGGGGAAAATTAGAGACTGGGATATAACAAGGAGGGAGGAGAGGATGGGGTTGTATTTTTTCACCATTTTCGCTCATTTGTTTGGGGTGGTGGCAGCTTATGCAGTTGGTAAAACTGATCTGTTTGAGATTTTGTTGGTGTTTTGGACGATGGCGGTAGTTTTTGCAGTGGTGACCTTGTTTTGGAAGATCTCGGTGCATGCTGGTACCAACGCAGCAGTGGTAGCTTTCTTTAATCACTATTATGGGTGGGATAGGTTTTGGTGGTTGGTTTTAGTACTAATAGTAGTGTTGTGGAGTAGGGTTGAGATTAAAAAACATACTTGGGCTCAGGTGTTAGTGGGGGCGACTTTGGCTTTGGTGTGGGTGAGTTTGGGGCTACAGTGGTTTGGTTAGGGTATTGAAAAATCTGTTAGTTGATTTAGTTGATGATGACAAAAAGATGTTGGTGTTGGGTGATGGTCGCGGCTGGAGTGATGGTGGCGGTTTGATAGACATCACTATCATTGGAGGTGATTTGTTTAATGGTGCCGATGAGTAGGCCTGGGGGAATAGTTTCTGAACCAGTAGTGAAGACAGGTTCTTCTGGGTTGAGGACTTGTTTTTGGGTAACTTGGGTTAGCTGAAGAGTGTTATGGGTGAAAATTAGATTACCTGAATCTTGATTAAGGGTGGTGGCAGGTATATTGGTGTCAGGATCAGTTAAGAGACGAACTTGGGAGGTATTGGCAGAGGTTCGGGTAATGATTCCTAGAAGAATGTCGTCTGTGACAATGGGCATGCCTTGGGTAAGACCATTTGATGTGCCCTGGTTAATGATGGCATAGCGGGAAAGGCTGATAACTTGGACGGGAAGTACCTGATGATTGGGAGTGATGTTGGCTGACAAGACATCCTTGAGAGCTTGGTTTTCAGCTTCGAGTTGTTTGGTTTTTTGGGCCAGGAGACTTAGTTGGGCGTTTTGACGCTTGAGATCATCGATGATGCGTTGTTGGTGAGGTAGATTGGATATGAACCGGAGTTGATTATCTAGATTACGGCGAAGACTAAAAAAAGGTTGGCGAATTGGAGTAGTAAGTTGAGAGATGGGTGAGACAATGAAGTTAAGCCGCTGTTGATATGACAGACTGGTGATGATGGTGCTGACAAGTAAGGTGAGGATGAGGTGGGTGGAGAGTGATGGTTGATTGGTGGCCATGGTTTAGAGAGTATTGTATCAAGTTGTGGTGGCTAAAGTGGTAAGATGGGAAGGAGATGAAAGGTAAGGTTTTTTGGTTGTTTTTAAGTTTGATGGTGTCGGTGCTGGTAGAGAGTAGTGTTTGGTTGTGGCCGTGGAGTTTGTGGGTGATGTGGTGGTGGTTGGGTAGGGTTGATGATCGAGTATTGCTATGGCTGGCTGTAATAACCGGGGTTTTGCTTGATGTGATGTTGGGCAGGCTGGTGGGCATAGCGGCGATTTGGTTGTGGTTGGTGATTGTAGTAGCCATGTTGCTGCAAAGGTGGTTTGCTGGGGAGAGTGGGGTAGAGAGAGTCTGGGTGGTAGTAAATAGCTTGGTGTGGGGTTGGTTTTTTGGGGGAGTGAGAGGAGTAATGGGAATGGGGTTACTTTTGGGTATAAGTGTAGTAGTGGTGTTGATGTCTAGTTGGAGAAGTTGGGGGAGGGAAATTAGACTACGAAAATGATGAGGCAGAGTGACTGGAAATTAGTGATGGAAAATGTGTGGAGAGATGGTCAGCCTAAGACTAGAGATGATGTGAAGATTGGATGGTGGATGAGGGTAATGGTGTTTGCAGTGGTAGGGATGATATTGGCTAGAATGGTGTTTTTGCAGGTAGTGTTGGGAGAACAGCAGGTGATGGTGGCTGAGGGTAATCGGTTAGAGCGAGTGATAGTGATGGCAGATAGGGGGGTGATTAAAGACCGAGAGGATAGGATATTGGCTCGTAATGTTGATATGGATGGAGAGGTGGTAAGGGAGTATCCGTATGGTGAGGTGGTGGCGCATGTGATTGGGTATGTTGGTGAGGTTGGTGAGGAGGAGGTTAGTCAGGGTTTGGTATTGGGTTCAAGATCGGGAAAAATGGGGGTGGAACGGAGTGAGGATGAGAGATTGCGAGGAGAGTTTGGTGAGGAGTTGGTTGAGGTAGATGCAACTGGTAAAAGAGTAGATCTGATCGGAAAGAGGGAGGCAGTGGCGGGTCAGTTGGTTAAGCTTAATATTGATGCTGAGTTGTCAAAGGAGATAGGGAGAATTTTGGCAGTACGAGAGGAAGAGAAGGGGGAATATAAAGGGGCGGTGGTGGTGAGTCGGGCAGGAACAGGAGAGTTGTTGGCTTTGGTAAGTTGGCCAAGTTTTGATAATAACTTGTTTTCTGGACTTCCGGGTGAGGGAAAATACAAAAAGGTAGAAGAGGTGTTGGGTGATGGTGAAAGGCAGCCGATGTTTGATAGAGCGGTGGGTGGAAATTATCCCCCTGGGTCGATATATAAACTGGTAACGGCAGTGGCTGGAGTTGAGGAAGGAAAGGTGAATAGTGAAACTAGTGTAATAGATGAGGGTGAAATTAAAATCGATAGTTATCGTTACGGCAACTGGTATTTTGATCAGTATGGTAAGACAGAGGGGGAGATTGGTTTACAGAGAGCTTTGGCAAGAAGTAACGATATCTTTTTTTACAAAGTGGGTGAGTGGGTTGGAGTAGAGAAGTTAGGTGAGTGGTCAAGAAAACTGGGTTTGGGTAGAAGAACGGGGATTGGGTTGGAGGCTGAAGGAACTGGTAGAGTACCTGATCCATTGTGGAAGGAAAAATTGACAGGTGAGCGTTGGTTTTTGGGAAACACGTATCACATGGCGATTGGGCAGGGCGACTTAACAGTTACGCCATTACAGGGAAACTTGATGACGGCAGCGGTGGTGTCGGGTAAGTTGTGTAAGCCTGGATTGGTTGTGGGTGAGGAAGGAAGGTGTGAGGATCTATCCTTAAGCGAGGTGGGGAGAGAGATGATTGTGGAGGGAATGGTAGGAGCTTGTAGTGAGGGGGGGACTGCTGCCAGTTTTTTTGATTTCCCTGTTAGAGTTGCATGTAAGACAGGGACAGCACAACAGGGTGGTGAGGAGGATGATCCACATGCGTGGATTACGGCGGTGGTTCCGGCAGAGAACAGTGAGGGAAACAGAGATGATGATTATGCTAATGGTGTGGTGATAACGGTGTTGCTTGAAGCAAGTGGAGAGGGTAGTGCTGAGGCTGGTCCAGTGGCGACACAGATTGCTAGATATATAGTGGAGAAGGGGATATAGCAGCCTATATTATTGACATTTAAGACTATTTTTGGTATATTACATCCATACATTGAAAGATGTGAGGCTGTGGTTTTTTCAAGTAGTTTGGTGAACCTGCAAACAGACGATTTCCTCAAAAGGATGACTCTGGCAGATAATCTGCGGTTTGCTTGAACTCTTGACTGAACCTGCAAAAATGCAAATTGCCCAGAGGGATCTGGACGAAGAGCATTGCAGCCTCTTATTTGAAGATTGACCTGGTTAGGGATAGAAACGCAGCGGCAACCGCCGTGGAGAAGTGGGGCGACTCACACACAGCTTTTCCCAATATAACCAGGTCTTTTTTTGACCTTGGGATATGGATATTTGATAAATTAAAGGAGTGAGGGAAATTGATGTAGATAGTCAGGTGTATCCACCGTTGTTGTTGGAGGTGGTTAATCATCCAGACAGGTTGTATGTAAGGGGTGAGAGTAAGGTTTTGCTTGAAAAAATGGTAGCGGTAGTGGGATCAAGAAAGATGAGTGTTAAGGGTGAGGAAGTGACTAGAAGAGTGGTTAAGCAGTTGGTGGATATGGAGATGGTAGTGGTTTCTGGGTTGGCTAGAGGAGTTGATAGCGTGGCACATAGAGAGTGTTTGCGTTTGGGGGGTAGGACGGTAGCAGTATTAGCACATGGATTGGATTGGGTGTATCCAAGAGAGAATGCTGGATTGGCTGAAAAAATAGTTGAAGCAGGTGGGGCTTTGGTGAGCCAGTTAGAAGAAGGAGTAAGACCGGAGAGATACTTTTTTCCGTTAAGAAATAGGTTGATTGTGGGAATGTGTTTGGGAGTGGTGGTGATCGAAGCAGAAATTAAGTCGGGGACAATGACAACAGCAAACTGGGCTGCAGAGTTAAATAGAAAAGTATGGGTAGTAAGAGGATCGCCGGGAACTGATTTGTTGATTAATGAAGGGGTGGATGAGTGGTCGTTTTAGGCGAATTTAAATTTGTTGGGATAGAGTTGACCTTTGCGTTTTAGAAGTAATTACAGTTAAATGGGGAGGATGAAATTAGTGATTGTTGAGTCTCCAACGAAAACAAAGTCCTTATCTAAGTATTTGGGTAAGGGTTTTGAGGTGTTGGCAAGTATGGGTCATGTAAGCGATTTGCCCAAGAGCAAGATGGGGGTGGAGATAGAGGAGAAGGGTGGTAAATATAGCTTTAAGCCGGAGTATGTTTTGGTTCGTGGTAAGGGTAAAGAGGTAAGTAAGCTAAAAGCGGCAGCTAAAAAGGCAGATGAGGTTTTTCTGGCAACTGACCCAGATCGAGAGGGAGAGGCGATTGCCTGGCATGTGCAGGAGATACTAAAGGGAGAGAAGAAGGATAAGTTTAAGAGAATTAGTTTTCATTCAATTACCAAGGAGTCGGTATTGGAGGCATTGAAATCACCTAAACAAGTGAGTCAGGACTTGGTTGATGCCCAGCAAGCCAGAAGAGTGTTGGACCGTTTGGTGGGATACAAATTGTCACCAGTGTTGTGGAAGAAAGTAAGAAGGGGTTTGTCAGCAGGTCGGGTGCAGAGTGTGGCACTACGAATGATTGTGGAGAGAGAAAGAGAGATTGAGGCGTTCAAACCTGATGAGTACTGGTTGATTAATGTTAAGGCAGAAACGAGTGGTGGTGAGGAGATGTTGTTGTTGCTTAAGAAAATGAATGGGAAAAAGGTTGAGGTGAAGAACGAGAAAGAGATGAGAGAGATCGAGGCTGATTTGTCAGGTGCTGATTTGGTGATAAGTGATGTTGAAAAAAAAGAGAGAAGGAGCTGGCCTCATCCGCCATTTAAAACATCCACCTTGCAGCAGGCGGCGGCAAATGTGTTGGGGTGGTCTTCGAAAAAGACGATGCAGGTAGCGCAGAAACTTTATGAACAAGGTGATATTACTTATCATCGAACCGACTCTCTTAATTTAGTGGAAAGCGCGGTTGAGGGGGTAAGAAAATTTATAGTAAGTGAGTTTGGAAATGAGTATTTACCTGACAGGGGAGTGTTTTATAAAACGAAGGGTAAGGTGGTGGCTCAGGAAGCTCATGAGGCAATCAGACCGACTAACTTAGAGATGGGGACTAACAGCTACAAGGGTGAGGGTAAGATGGCTCGTGATCAGGAGAAGTTGTATGGGTTGATTTGGAGAAGAACGATAGCTTGTCAGATGAGACCAGCTGTATTTGATGCAACAACGGTGGTAGTGGAGGCAAGGGGAGAGAGAAATTATGAGTTGCGGGTGACGGGGGAGATAATTAAGTTTGATGGATGGAGAAGGTTGTATAAGAAGATTGATGGTGAGGTAGTCTTACCTCAAGTAGGAAAAGGAGAGAGTTTAAAGAATGAAGGGGTGGTAGCTGAGCAAAAATTTACCCAACCACCACCAAGATATAACGATGCTTCTTTGGTTAAGGAGCTGGAAAAGAGAGGGATTGGTAGGCCGTCTACCTATGCCTCGATTATCAGTACGATTTTGGCCCGGGCGTATGTAAACAGAGAAAGTAGGCGGTTTTTTGCGACAAAGGTGGGAATGGCAGTGAGTGACTTTTTGGTTGGTAACTTTAAAGAAGAGATGGATTACGATTTCACGGCACGAATGGAGGATGGTTTGGATGAGATAGCTATGGGCGAGAAGGATTGGCAGAAGTATTTGTCTGACTTTTACGGTCCGTTTGAGAAAAAGGTTGAGGAAGTGACAGAGAAGGCGAAACGAGTGGAGGTGCCAGTGGAGAGGACGGGAGAAAAATGTCCTGAGTGTAAGGAAGGAGAGGTAGTGATCAGAGAGGGAAGATTTGGCAAGTTTTTAAGTTGTAGTCGATTTCCGGAGTGTAAGTATACGGAGAATTACAAAGAGTATGTTGAGGGAGCAAAATGTGAGGAATGTGGTGCGGGTGTGGTGATTAAGCGGACTCGTTTTGGGAGAGAGTTTTATGGTTGTGAGAATTATCCTAAATGTAAGTGGGCTACCTGGAAGAGACCGAAAGTGAAGGGTAAAAAGGAGGATAAGGAGAGCGCTGGGGTAGAATCTTAAAGAGAACCTTGGAAATCTAGCCAAAATAGGAGCAGGGCAATGATACTGTCTGACAGGGATATGCTGGAGCGAGTGGCGACTCATTCGTTACTGATTGACCCGTTTGACCCGGAGTGTGTCCAGCCGTCAACTTATGATGTTCGTCTGGGTAGTCAGTTTCGTCTTTTTTCCAGCCATGATATGACTCATATCGACTTGGCTCAAAAAAGGCGTGTGGAGACTCAGTTGGTTGAGGTTGATGAGTTGGGCTTTGTACTTCATCCTGGCGAGTTTGCGCTGGCCTCGACGGTAGAGCGTTTCAGGATACCGATTGATTTGGCGGCTAAACTTGAGGGAAAGAGTAGCCTGGGGAGGTTGGGACTGGTGGTCCACGCGACTGCTGGATATATTGATCCCGGCTTTGAGGGGCAGATCACCTTCGAGATGAGTAATGTCAACGTGGTACCAATCGTCCTGCGTCCGGGAATCAAGGTAGCTCAGATCTGCTTTTTTGTGATGAGCAGTCCGGTCAATCGACCATATGGAACTGCTGGCAACCGCTATCAAGGACAGATGGGTCCAACTGAGAGCCGGTTCTGGGATAGTGAGTAAAAATAAACCCCGTGAGGCAACATGTCCTGACGGGGTTTGTGTTTGTGGCACCTCCTAGATCTTGACGGTTTTAAAGTAGGGATGACCATCTTGGTCCTGGCCAGCGTATTGGAGGTCGTCAAAAACTGCGGGTAGAACAGTTTGCAGTTCTTGGAGGAGGGCGCACATGACGAGACGAATTTCCCAGTGGGCGTCCTTGGCGGTTCTTAGCTTAAAGATGTGGCGCCACTCCCTAAAGTTGGCGGTGTGAACAAGATCGGATTCGATGCCTATGGGGAGAACTTGACGGGCATCTTGAGGCTTCCAGCCGTGAAGTCTGAGGGTACGGTAGTTTTGTTCTGCTTCCTCAAACATCTGTGCTGGGGTGATCTGCCTACCGTCTGGTCGGGTCATGAGTTCTTGTTCATCGCGGTGGGGAGGAAGAATGAATCGGGCCTGAAAGCGTTCTAGGTCTGGTTCATCTCCACCTCTGGTGTAGTCAACATATCTGGTTGACTCCTGGGTGAATGAGGAGAGGCGGTGGCGGACGTCTTCGTGAGTGAAGCCCCGGGAGACGCCAGTGAATTTGACGGAAAGTGATCCGTGCTCAATGACACTTTCGTGTCCATTGCGGATGAGCATGCGGACAAACTTGGTAGCGGTAGCCAGAGTGATTGACCCTTTTTGCGATTGGTAACTGGTCCGTCCAGCTTCCTCGATGATGAGAAGCTGGTTTAGGAGTACTTCGGTTGGAGTGAGGATGCGATAGGTGCCTGAGGATTTAAGGATTTCCATGGATATGCCTCCTGTTGTGTATAGTGCGAGTCGATTTATCTTATATTGTGTTTGGGTAATTGGCTAGTTATTATGGCAACAATGAAAAGTGAGTTGGTCAGACCATTTGTGGTAGTGGAGGGAATGTCTTCTTCGGGTAAAAGTACAGCGGTTAGAGGCATGGATAAATACTTGGTTGATTGGGTGAAGGTAAGAGAGCCTGGAGGGACTGAGTTTGGCGACTTGATCAGAACGGTTGTACAACAGACTGAGTTTGGGCATCCGGTTGACCCGTTGGCAGCGTTTTTGGGATACAGTGCCTCTAGGGCACAGCTGGTGAGTGAGGTGATTTTACCTGAGCTAGTTGATGGTAAGAGTGTTATCTCTGATCGGTGGTGGTATAGCAGTTATGCATACCAAGGAGGGGGAGAAGGTTTAGATCGTGGATTTATTAGGACAGTAAGTCTTAAGGTTACTAGGGGGTTGGTACCTTTGACTTTGTTTTTTGACTTGGTACCTGAGGTAGTGCTAGAAAGAAGGGGGGCAAAAGATGATCTGGATCGGTATGACCTTCAAGCGATTGATTTTTTTGCTCGGGTAAGGCAGGCGTATCTTGAACTTGGAGAGCAAGTAGACCATTGGAGAGTAATTGATGCATCACAAAGTAGAGATAAGGTGGTGCAGGACTGTCTTGAGGTGCTTTGTGAGTATGGGTTGGTGAGGATATGAGGTGGGTTGGCGGCTCTGGTATTTTGGGATATATTAAGTTGTTATGAGCAGGGAAACACTTAATAGGGATTTGAGTAGGTGGAGAGATGATTTTTTCTGGAGGAGAGTGGTGGGGGTAAAAAAACCCGAGACTGAGGAGGATATTTTACGAGCTTTACAGGATCAGGGAATTGAGGATGAGGAGGAGGTGGCTTTGATTTTGGAGGAGATGTTGCGAGAGGAAGAGGAACAAACTAGTGCATGGACTGCGCCGGTGATTAGTACTTCTGAGGGGAGAAAGGCGTTTAACCGAGGAGGAGGCTTTCACTGATATGGTATTTGAAGGAAGGAAGAAGGCGGGTGAGATTGAGGTAGGTTTAAAGCAAAGAGTAGCTGATTTGGGAAGAAAGCCAGTTTTGGCAATTCTATGGGTAGGTGATAATCAGGCAAGTGCTAAGTATATTGAGAATAAGAAAGGGCTAGGAGAGCGGATTGGAGCTGAGGTAAGAGTTGAGAGAGTAGAGGCTGTTGAATTGGAGGATAGGCTTAAGAAGCTTGTAGATGATAAGAATATTGATGGGGTAATGGTACAGTTACCAGTGCCGGGAATTGATCCGGATAAAGTAAGGGAGCTACTTGAGATAATACCGGTAGCTAAGGATGTGGATGGATTGAGTAGTGAGAATCTAAGGCTGATTGCGACAGGAGAACAAGAATTTTTACCGGCAACGGTGATGGCAGTGGGTAAGATAATGGATGAGGCAATTAGGGAAGTTGGTTTAGACATTGAGCGAATGAAGGTGGCAGTGGTGGGAAGTAAAGGGATGGTAGGCAAGCCTTTAGTATCTCAATTAAAACGATTTGGTTTTGAGGTAGGTGAGTTTGATTTAGGTGATGGATTGGAGTTAGGTGAGTATGACGTGGTGATTTCCGCAACTGGACAGACTGGATTAATTAAGAAATCGATGGTGAAGAAGGGAGTGGTGGCGATTGATGTTGGTTTTCCGAAGGGTGATTTTGAGGAGGGTATAGATCAAGTGGCTAGTTTTGTGACACCTGTGCCTGGAGGAGTAGGGCCAATGACGGTAGTGTGTTTGTTTGAGAATTTAGTAAGATCAGTAGAGAATGAGTGAGAGAAAGTATTGGAGTATAACGGTCTTGGGGGTGATAGCCATATTTGTCGGTTTGTTTTGGTGGATGCAGCCTAGAGAGGTGAGTACTGAGTCTGAGGTAGTTGAGACGGATATGGTTATCAATCAGGTTGAACCAGTACGCGGCCCGATCGAGGGAGGTGAGTCGATAGTGTTTTTGGGAGAAAATTTTCCGGAGGATGTTGAGGTATGGTTTGGAGATAGAAAGGCTGAAGAAGTATTGCGTTATGACGAAACGGTGGTGGTGGCAATATTACCGCCAGCTGAGGAGGTGGGTAAGGTGGGGATGTTGATTTCAACAAAAGATGGGGAAGGGATAATGGCGCCAGTTGAGTTTGAATATGTTGAGGCTAGTGAGTTGGAAAATGAGGAGTAGAGTGATATAATTTGTTCATTAATTACACACCTTGGCAGATTTCTCCTGATATATTAGCCAAGGGAGGATATCGGTTTTTGAATTAACTCAAAACCAGTAAAGGAGATATAAAATGGCTACAAAACAAAAGAAGTTCAGTGTTGATTTAGAGGCGTTACTAGAGGCAGGTGCTCACTTTGGACATCAGGTAAAGCGATGGAACCCGAGAATGCATGAGTACATTTGGGCAGCCAGAGATGGAGTGCACATTTTTGATTTGGCGGTTACAGCTGAGAAACTTGAGGAGGCATGCGAGTTTTTAAGTAAGGCAGCGAGTGAGGGTAAAAAAATTGTGATGGTGGGAACCAAGAGGCAAGCATCTGAGATCGTTAAGGAAGCGGCAAAAAAAGCTGGCGTGTTTTATGTAACAGAGAGATGGCTTGGGGGAACGATCACTAACTGGGGTCAGATTAAGGGTAGAGTTAAGAAACTTGAGGATTTGAAAGCTGGTCGAGAGGCGGGTGAGTTTAAGAAATATACCAAAAGAGAGCAGGTATTGATTGATCGAGAAATTGATCGATTGGAACGCTTCTTTGGTGGTTTGGTTGGATTGAATAGTTTACCTGATGTGTTGTTTGTGGTAGATACTCAGAAGGAAAGAATTGCGGTAAGAGAAGCTAAGAGTAGGGGTATTAAGGTAGTGGGAGTGATTGATAGCAATGCTGATCCAGCCTTGGTTGATTATGTGATTCCAGCTAATGATGATGCGGTAAGAAGTATTAAGATAATTGTGGAGACAGTGGGTGAGGCGTTGGAATTAGGAGTTAAAAATTCTAAAAAAGTAAATGATGGAAAAAATTAAGCAACTTCGAGAAAAGACTGGAGCTGGAGTAATGGATGCAAAGAAAGCTTTGGAAGAAAGTGGAGGAGACATGAAAAAGGCAGAGGAGATTATTGCAGCTAAGGGAATCGTTAAGGCTGAAAAAAAGGCTGATAGAGAGGTGAAATCTGGTTTGGTTTATGGATACACTCATCAGGGTCGAGTGGGGGTATTGGTTGAGGTGAGTTGTGAGACTGATTTTGTGGCCAAAAATCCTGAGTTTGAGGCTTTGTGTAAGGAGGTTGCTTTGCAGGTGGCGAGCATGGAGCCAAAAGACGTGGAGGAGCTTCTTGAGCAAGATTATATTCGTGATGGAGGTAAGAAGATCAAGGATCTGGTTACCAACTTAATTGGAAAAATCGGTGAGAATATCCAAGTGAGAAGGTTCGTGCGATTTGAGTTGGGTGGCGAGTAATGGTTAAATATATTTAGGTTATGGATAAACTGATTGAAGGTATAGGTTCAAAGATGGATAAGGTGTTGGCGGTTGTGGCAGAAGACATGGCGACGATCAGAGTGGGTGGAGCAAATCCAAAAATGGTAGAGAGTGTAGAGATTAGTGCTTATGGCGGTCAGAGGATGAGACTGATGGAGGTAGCTTCTATATCAGCACCTGATCCGAATCAGATCGTGATCAGCCCGTGGGATAAGAGTGTGATTAAGGATATTGAAAAGGGAATAATTGAGGCTAATTTAGGGTTTATGCCTAACGTGTCGGGAGAGGTAATAAGGATTGTAGTACCACCTTTAACTGAGGAGAGGAGAAGGGATTTTGTAAAACTAGTGGGGCAGAAATTGGAGAGTGGTAGAGTAATGCTTCGAGGAGTTAGGCAAGAGGGCAGGGAAGAGATTGAGAAACTGGAGGAGGAGGCTGGAGTGAGTGAGGATGATGTGAAGAGGTTGTATGAGGAACTTGATAAATTGACAGGAGAGTATAACGATCGGTTAGAGCAGATGGCGCAGGAGAAGGAAGCGGAGGTAATGAGGGTTTAAGAGCTTGACAAGAGAGAGTCTTATAATATAATAATCGGCGCGTAAGTTGACATGCGGGTATAGCTCAATTGGATAGAGCGGCGCTTTCCAGTTTTCATGGGAGGTCTGCAGGCTTTCTGATGGAAACCGACGGTTGGGGGTTCGAGTCCTCCTACCCGCTTGTTTGTTCTTTTATATGTTGGGGGAAGCTCAATGGACGAGCATGGACTGTCAATCCAAGGTTGAGGGTTCGAGTCCCTCCCCCCACGTGGTTTGGGCGCACATAGTTTAACGGCAAAACGTCGACAGATGACGAGAGTCGAAATTAGAGGTTCGAATCCTCTTGTGCGCATGTATTGGTTACCGGTAGCGGCTTTTTGGGACACCCCCTTTAAGTGATTTTGCTACCGGTTTTTTTGTGGTATGGTGGGGGAAGAGAAAGGAGGATTGCCCAATGAAAGAGACGTTGACAATCACATTGTCGTCGAGCTGAAAGGGGGTGATCCTATTCTGCGCCAAGTTTGAACCGCTTGGCAGGCCGCCGAGATTTTTTACTTAAATCCGGCGGCTTTTTTTGTTAGCTTGACAGTAATTTGATGTGGAGAGACAATGTAGGGGTTCTTTTGACTTTCGGAGAAAACACGCGGGGGCAGGATGACCTTCTAGGTCTAGGATACGGGCTCGCCCGATGTTCACGCGTCGGCGCGTAGCAAACTATTGCAAACATAATGCCTTTGGCGCGTGGAAGTATCTGAAAGTTGTACCGACCGCCAAGTGGCAGCAACATACCTCTTGGCGGTTCTTTTTTTGGCTTGAGTAGATTTAAGTTACAATATGGGCATGGAGAGAGAGATAAGGAAGGCGATAGATGAGGTTTTACATAAGCTCAAGCTGGCAGTAGAGAGTTATGTTGTTGAGAGACCAAGAGAGGAAGGTCATGGAGATTGGGCCAGTAATGTAGCGCTTGTTGGTGCTGGTAATCCGATAGAAAAAGCTGAAAAGATTGTGAGTGAACTAAAGAATTCAGATTTGATGAAGAGTTTGGATGGAATAGAGATAGCTGGTCCTGGTTTTATTAACTTTACGATAAAAACCGAATGGTGGGTAGAAAGATTACAGGAAATAGTTAAACAAGGAAAGGATTGGGGTAGTGGTGATTGGGGAAAGGGTAGGCAGGTATTGATTGAGTACAGTAGTCCGAATATTGCCAAGAATTTCTCGGTAGGGCATCTTAGAAGCACCATTATTGGGCAAAGTATCAGGAATTTGTTTGAGTTTTCTGGATGGAAGACAGTGGGAGATAATCATTTGGGTGATTGGGGAACTCAGTTTGGCATGATTATCGCTGCAGTTGAGGAAGGAGGTCTTGATTTGAGTGAAATGACGGTAGAGGAGATGGAGAGACTGTATGTGGAGTACAACCAGAGAGCTAAGGAAGATGAAAGTTTGCGAGAAAAGGCAAAAGAAGCGTTTGTAAGACTCGAGCAAGGAGATGAGGGAGCAAGAAGTATTTGGCAGGTGGCGATAGATAAGTCAAAGGCCGATTTTGAGAAGATATACAAACAACTGGGGGTAGAGATAGAGCATGCATATGGAGAGAGTTTTTATGAAGAGGAGATGAAGGAGGTAATCAGAGAGGTAAAGGAGAAGGGACTGGCAAGAGAGAGTGAGGGAGCACTGGTGATGGATCTAGGTGATGGACTACCAGTTGGAATGCTGGTTAAGTCAGACGGGGGGACAACCTACTTTACCAGAGATTTGGCGACAGTTAGATATAGAAGCAGGACGCAGGGATTGAAATCGGATTTGTATGTTTACGAAGTTGGTGGGGAGCAGAGTTTACATTTTAAACAAGTGTTTGCGGCGGTGGATAAACTGGGCTGGGTGAAGCGGGATAATCTGGTTCATGTGGCACATGGGATGGTTTTGGGAGAGGATGGAAAAAAGATGAGTACCAGGAAAGGAACGGGAGTGAGAATGGCAGAGTGGCTTGATGAAATTGTGAAGAGAGCGGGTGAGATTAACAAACACTCAGCTGAGATGGTGGGTATTGGAGCGGTGAAGTTTTTTGATCTTAAGCATAGCCCTGTAACAGCGTACCGATTTGATCAGGAGGAGGCTTTAAGACTGGATGGGTATTCTGGACCATATGTGCAGTATGCGACAGTGAGGGCCAGGCGGATAATTGATACCTCAAGTGAGGTGAATCAAGACATAAGTTTAAGAAAGAATCTTGATATAGAGGAAGTAAGGGTTATCAAGTTGCTTGATAAGTTTCCAGAGGTAGTCAAGGAGGCGACACTAGATTATTCACCCAACTTGCTGGCCGATTATGTTTTTGATTTGGCTAAGTCATTCAATGATTTCTACAGCAAGCATCGGGTGATTGATGAGGGTGAGGTAGAGCCTTTGCGGTGGTTTTTGGCCAAGGGAGTGGTTGAGGTTTTGGAGCAAGGACTAGGGTTGTTGGGTATTGGAGTACCGGAGAGGATGTAGGTAAATTGTGCTAGGATAGAGTGCATGCAGGTTTTGTTGTTTTTACTGATTTTGACGGTGGTGGTGTTGGTACACGAGTGGGGTCATTTTGCAGCAGCTAGGTTTTTCAAGATCAAGGTAGAGGAGTTTGGAATCGGTTTCCCGCCGAGAATGTTGAGACTGTTTAAGAGAGGAGAGACGGAGTATACGATTAACTGGTTGCCGATTGGTGGTTTTGTGAAGATCTATGGAGAGAACGGTGAGGGTCAGGAGGTTAAGGATGAGAGGGCTTTTTGGAGCAAGCCGGTTTGGCAGAGAGCGGTGGTATTGGTGGCGGGAGTAACAATGAACTTGGTATTGGCAGTGGTATTGTTTGGAACTGTTTACTCGATTCTTGGGGTGCCGGCGATGATTGATGGAGTAAGGGTTTTGGAAGTAAGTGAGGGAAGTCCGGCTCAGACCGCTGGTCTTGAGGAGGGGGTGATTGTGACTTCTTTAGTGACCAATGAGGGGGAGCTGGTAATCGAGGGGAGTGAAGGGTTTGTTGAGAAGTTACGAGAAAACTTGGGTGAGGAGGTAGTGCTGAAGATAAAGGAGGGGGAGGGAGTAGTTGAAAAGAAAGTAACACTAAGAAGTGATCCAGGGCCCAATGAAGGGGCACTGGGGGCGGTGGTGACGGATACGGAACTAACTAAGTATCCTTGGTATCAAATGCCGTTTAGAGGTGTTTGGGTGGGATTTCAGGAGGCTTTTGCTTGGGGAAGAGAGATAGTGGTGGGGCTGGGAGGAATGGTGTATCAGTTGGTAACAGGTCAGGGATTGCCTAAGGACATTGCTGGGCCGGTGGGTATTTATCAGATTAGTAATCAGGCGAGAGAGGCTGGTTGGATGGCGGTGCTTCAGTTTGTGGGAATTTTGTCAGTTAATTTAATGATTCTTAACTTACTGCCTTTCCCTGGTTTAGATGGAGGAAGATTGTTGTTTTTAGGGATAGAGTTGGTTAGGGGAAGGAAGCTTAGAGAGGATGTCGAGGGATGGATTAACATGGCAGGAATGATGCTTTTGTTGGGACTAATGGTGGTGATTACCTTTAATGATGTGGCGAGAATAACTGGAGGGTGGATGGGGATTCAGGAAAAACTGCAGAGTTGGTTTTGATGGGGTTGAGTTGGAGGTGGATGACCTGATATACTTATGGCGATGACAAAGGACCCGGATTGTCTTTTTTGTAAGATAATTGATGGTGAAGAACCGTCTGTTAAAGTCTGGGAGAATCAGTCTTTTCTCGCGATATTGAACAAGTATCCGAAAGCCCCGGTGCATATTTTGGTAATGCCGAAAGAACACCGAAGTAAATTGGCGTTAGTTCAAGGTAAAGGTTTAGATCTTTACCAGGGATTAATGGAGGCGGTTTACGAGGTGGTGCGCGAGAAAGGTTTGGATAAGCGGGGATATAAATTAGTGAACAACGGGGGAGGGTATAACCACTTTGACCATGAACATATACATGTGATGGGTGGATCAGAAACCGAGCCCGGTGGAGAAACATAAACGTAATATAAGAAAGGAGGTGCACTGTAAGTGCCAGTAGTTATTAGGAAAAAACCAGGTGATTCTAACCAACAAGTCTTAAGCGAGTTTCGTAGAGAAACTATGTTTGATGAGGTGTTGGAAAAGATGAAACAGAGACTGATGGAGGGTTTTGTACCACCATCTGAACTGCGAAAACGAGAGAGAATCATCAAAAAGAAAGAACAAGCTCGAGAGAGGCGCAGAGCAGCGCGTCGTCGAGGGACATTAAAGCGCTAATGTTGATAGAGAAAGTTCGAACAGATTTGTATCAAGCTACCAAGGCGAGAGATTTGCCCAGGGTGAGGGCTTTGCGGATGCTAATTTCTTCTTTGGAGTATTTGGAAAAAAGAGGTAGTCAGGTAACTACTGAGGATGAGATGGCAGCGGTTAAGTTGGAGATAAAGAAACGTAAGGAAGCAATTGAAGCCTTTGGTCAGGTAGGTGAGCAGGAGAGAGTTAAGGATGAGGAGGATGAGATGAAGGTGTTAATGGAGTATATGCCAGAGCAGGTGGGTGAGGATGAGGTAAGAAAGGTGGTTAAAGAAGTAGTAGGGGAAGCTGGTGAGGGAGTAAATAAAGGAATGGTGATTGGTAAGGTAATTGGCAAGATTGGTAAAGAAAAGGTAGATGGTAACTTGGTGGCAAGGATTGTTAATGAGTTGGTGAAGTAAGGGTATGGGAGACAAAGAGATTAAGGTTCATATAAGGGCGGATAGTCGATATCCGATTGATCGAAAGCGAATTAGAAAATTAGTGAGAGATTTTTTGCGTGAGATGGGGGTGGAGGGCGAGATGCAGGTAGGTGTGGTGATGGTGGGAGATCGGAAGATGAAGGAGTTAAATATGAAATATTTAAAGGTGGAGGGAACGACTGATGTATTAAGTTTTTCGCAAACGGAGACTAGTGAGAAGGTAAGTGAGTTTATTGAACCCACTGATAACGGATTGTATTTGGGAGAAGTGATTGTAAGTTGGCCACAGGCAATGAAGCAAGCATTAGAGAGACAGATTACAGTAGATGAGGAAGTCGACTTCTTGGTTAAACACGGGCTGCTTCACTTGATGGGGATTCATCACGATTAGATTCTAGAAAAAAAGGAGCCACCCTTTGAAAGTATTTCGCAGGGTGGCTGAAAAAAGAAAGAAGAGCTAGGGGAGTGGTGATCAGTCTGTTGCAGCGGCTGCTTCAGGAACGGTGGTTCGAGCGGCTTCTTGGGCCTCTCTTGCTTGCCGTTCTTTCTCGATTTTGGCGAGAACCTTGGGCAGGTCCTTCGCGGAGGGGCAGCCTGCTGGATGCCATCTTAACGGCACCCCACACCTGCAGAGCTTTTCACCGTGAGCATTCTTAGCCATTCTGTGCTCCTTAGCAATATATGTGCAATCCGCTGGTTGCGGACCTATAGTATAACATGATAAAAATAATTTTGCAACGGGGTTAATGAAAGGAATTTAGTGAATTGAGTTTTGCCTGATACTTCATAGTATGTGGATGAGGAGTAGTATTTTGATCTATTAATTGGTAGTTGATATCACTGATGGGGCTATTCTAGAGTGGTGATTGATGAGTAGTTTCTATCGTAAATATCGACCAAGAAGAATTGAGGAACTTGACCTTGAGGAGGTAAGGAATACTTTGGCGGCGGGGTTAAAGAAGGGTGAGTTGGCCCATGCATATTTGTTTGTGGGCCCAAGGGGTTCGGGTAAAACCTCGGCGGCTAGAATACTGGCTAAGGTGGTTAATTGTGAGAAGCCAACCGCTAGTGGTGAGCCGTGTTTAGAGTGTGATAACTGTAGGGCTATAGAACAGGGAAGTTTTGTAGATGTAATGGAGATTGATGCAGCGTCGCATCGAGGGATTGATGCAATCAGGGAGTTAAGAGATAAGATTGGTTTGTCACCGGTAGCTGGTAGAAAGAAGGTGTATATCATCGATGAGGTACACATGTTGACGGTAGAGGCTTTTAACGCTTTGCTTAAGACTTTGGAGGAGCCACCAGAGCATGCAATGTTTGTGTTGTGTACAACTGAGGAGCATAAGGTACCTGAGACGATAGTGAGTAGGTGTACTCGAGTTGGTTTTGTAAAGGCAGGTAAGGATGAGGTGATTAAAAGTTTGAGTAAAGTGGTTAAAGGTGAAGGGCTAAAACTTGAGGAAGGGGTGCTTGAGTTATTGGCTGAGTCGGTGGATGGGAGTTTTCGGGAGGGACACAAGTTGTTGGAGCAACTGGCTAGTTTTGGAAAAGAGGTTAGTTTGAAGAAAGTTGAGGAGATACTGGGAAGTGTGAGAGGTGGAGAGGTTAAGCAAGTTGCCCAGTTATTGATTAGTGGTAAAACTAAGTTGGTTTTAGAGAAGCTTGAGAGTATGGAGAAAGGTGGTGTGGATTGGAGTAACTTTGCCGAGAAGCTACTTGATTATGTAAGAGGTCAGCTAAAAGCAAAATACGGGATAGGTAAGGTGGAGATAGAGGCGGAGATTGAGAGATTGCGAGTGGTGACAATGTTGGTGGCACGAGCATGCGGAGAGATCAAGACAGCAGTGGTACCGGCTTTACCTTTAGAAATGGTGGCAGTTGAGCTAGATAGGGAAGTGGAAATAAGTGGTGGAAGCGTGAGGGTAGCTAAGGAGCAAAAAGCTGAGGTTGGCAAACTAGATGAGAAAAGGGATGAGATGGGTGAAAAGAACGAGACAGGTCGAGACGAGATTAAGGCAGATATGGTACAGGTTCGAGAGAAGGTGTCTTTGGATGAGGTGATGAGTAAATGGGATGAGGTGATTAAGTCATTGTCACCTTTAAATCATAGTGTGGCTGGGTTACTTAGGTCCTGTAGACCAAAAAGGGTTGAAAATCATTTTTTGGTGATAGAGGCATATTACAAGTTTCATAAGGAGCAGTTGGAACAGGAGACGAGAAGGCGAATGCTTGAGGAAACACTAAAAAGGGAAGTGGGTTTGCCAGCAGTTAAGTTTGTGTTGGGAGAGAAGGCGGTGAGAGCGGCAAAAGTAATGGAGGAGCATGATAATGTCACTGCTCCAGAGAAGGATGACAAGCTGGTTGAAGCAGTAGAGGATGTGTTTGGAGTAGAGGTGTAAAAGTATCCTATATAGTGGTAAAATACTGGTAACTTAAGGTAGAAAGGAGTTCTGCCGTGCTGTACGTAATAAGCGAGGAGTACTTTAAGGTCAGGGTCATTAAGCTGATGGTGGAGTCAGTGGAATTTAACTATCTGCCTCCAGACCAGATTGCAGCAATGGCCCGTGAAGTGGTCGCCAGAGCGGTTAAGGCCGGAGTTCCTTTCGGTAAAGCTGTCACTCGGGATGAGTTGCTAGAGATAGTGACTCGCATGTGTTCTGAGGTGACAGTCAGTGTCCAGCCTGACAGTGATGAACAGTGGTTGGAACTGTTAACCTGGGAGCCTGCCTACATCTGAGCAGACCGTTTCGTGTTGACGGCGAGTTTTGTTAAAAACGACTCGCCGTTTTTTTTGGTATAATGGGGTAATGCTAGATAAACTGGGAGGAATCGGATCAAAAGGAGCAGCAGCAGCTAAGTTGGTGATGTTGCAGAGAAGGATAAGTAAAAAGAAGATTGTTCATGAAGAAGGTGATGTTAAGGTAATAGTGAGTGGTGATGGTAAGGTGAAGCGGATTGAGGTGGCAGGTGAGGAGATGAAAGAGCTGTCAAAGGTGGTGAATCAAGCGATTGAGCGAGCACAGAAATGGGCAGCTAGTGAGATGCAGGGAATGATGGGTGATCTAGGTAAGATGTTTAAGTAGTTTTGTAGTGGGTTTGGAATTATCCTTCGTTTTTGTTTGATTAAGAGATATACTTGGTAGTTGCTATGAGAAGTATACGACCGATACAAAGATTGGTGGATCAATTGGAGGGGTTGCCGGGAATTGGGCCTAAAACTGCCCAGAGATTGGCTTACTATATGCTTAGGTTTCCGCAGGATCGATTAGAGAGATTTGCTGAGGCGGTGGAAAGATTAAAGAAGGATACCAAGATGTGTGAGAGATGTTTCAATGTGGATGAGGAGAGTCCGTGTCGGATTTGTAGTGATAGGGGTAGAAACAGTAGTCAGATTTGTGTGGTGGAGACACCGCTTGATTTGTTGGCTTTGGAGCGATCTGATGGATACACTGGGGTGTATCACGTTTTACACGGAGTGATTAATCCCTTAAATAATATTGGACCGAATGACATTTATTTACCTCAATTGTTAAAACGGATTAAGGAGGAGCAGGTAGATGAATTGATTATTGCCACCAACCCTTCGATGGAGGGGGAGGCGACAGCGATGTACATTGCCGACAAAGTTAAGGAGATGGGAGAAAAAGTAAGGGTAACGCGAATCGGGAGAGGTTTGCCGACCGGAGCAGACCTCGAGTATGCGGATGACACGACCTTAAGTAGGGCTATGGAGGGTAGAAAGGAAATGGAATAATAGGAGTATGGCTACACTAGGAAAACAGTTACAACAAGGATTGGCAGATGCAGGAAAAGCGGCTTCGAGTGATGTGGTTGAGGGTTTGGTTGATGCTGGTAAGAAAATGGCTGGTGAGGTGGTTACAGGCGGTGGTGAGTTGAAAGAAAATGTTGATAGTGGTGGCCAGTCACAGTCTGTGAATCATGAGGAGGCAGAAAGGCGAATGATGAAGGAGAGGCAGGCTAGAGCTAGGATAGAACAGCTGCGTCAGGAGCTGGCGGCAGTAGTTAGGAATAAGGAGAGGGTTAGAGAGGAAGCGATTCAGCGAGAGGCGAGAGAGGAGGCCGTAAGTGACCAGCAGGAAAGTAGTCGAAAAAAGAGATTGCGTGATTTGTTGCTTAAAGCGAAGAGAGGTGGGGGAACGGGTGAGGTGGTGAAGCAGGTGGGGTAGGGTTGATATACTTAAAGAAGTATGAAGATATATAACTCGTTGAGTAGACAGATTGAAGAGATTGTTCCTATCAAGGAAGGTCAGGTGGGTATGTATACTTGTGGACCGACGGTTTACTCTACAGTAACAATTGGGAACTGGCGAACATATGTACTAGCTGATTGGTTGGTTAGAGCTTTGCAGTACTTAGGTCTTGAGGTTTCGTATGTAATGAACATTACAGATGTGGGGCATTTGACTGGAGATAACCTGGGAGATGCTGATACGGGTGAGGATAGACTGGAAAAGGCGGCTAAGAGAGAGCGAAAAACAGCTTGGCAGGTTGCTCAGGCATACACAGATGAGTTTTTGGAGGGTTTTGCTGAGCTTAACTTAAGCAAGCCGATGGTGTTTTGTAAGGCGACTGATCATATTAGGGAACAGATTGAGTTGATTAAAAGAATTGAGGAAAAAGGATTTGCTTATCGTATAAGCGATGGTGTGTATTTTGATGTTAAGGCGTTTGAGGCGGCGGGGAGTAAGTATGGGGAGTTGTCCAATTTAACTGAGATTAAGGAGGGAGCGAGAGTGGAGGTTAATCCTGAGAAGAGAGATAAGCGAGACTTTGCTTTGTGGAAGTTTTCACCTAAGAATGAGAAAAGAGATATGGAGTGGGAGAGTCCTTGGGGGGTAGGGTTTCCTGGATGGCATATTGAGTGTTCTGCTATGGGGATGAAGTATTTGGGTGAACAATTTGATATCCATGTAGGGGGGGAGGACTTGCGGTCGACACATCACCCTAATGAGATAGCTCAGAGCGAGGCGTCAACAGGTAAGGGACCTTTTGTTAAGTACTGGGTACACGGTGCCTTTCTTTTAGTTGATGGGGGAAGAATGGGTAAGAGTTTGGGTAACGCGTATGGTCTTAATGACTTAAGAGGAAAAGATTTTGGAGCAATGGACTTAAAGTATTTTTACTTGAGTGGTCATTATCGCAAACAACTCAACTTCACCTGGGAGGCGTTGAAAGCAGCCAGTGAAGCAAGAGATAGGTTGGTGAGAATGCTGTCAGGATACAAGAAGGGAAGCGAGAGAACTAATTTGCGAGAGGATAAGCTTAAAAAGATTAACGACTATCGAGAGAAGTTTTTACACGCAATTGGAGATGATCTTAATATGCCAGAGGCATTGGCAGTAGTTTGGGAGGTAGTTAAGAGTAATGTGGCTGATTATGATAAATATGATCTGATTTTAGAGTTTGATGAGGTATTGGGCCTTGATTTGCGAAAATCAGTAGAAGGGTTGAGTGAGGAGCAAGCCCCTGAGGAGTTAACTAAAATGCTTGAGAAACGAAACAGATTAAGAGAGGAGAAAAAGTGGGAGGAGGCAGATGCGGTGAGAGAGAAAATTGAGAAACAAGGTTGGAAAGTAGAGGATGATGGTGAGGAAAGTAGGCTGGTAAGGAGAAGGTAATGGTGGATATTGGAAAGCAGGTGGAGTGGTACAAGAGAATGAATTTGTATGTGGTTTACGCTGACGCGTTTCGTAATGGTAAGAGAGGAGATTTTTTTAGTCTGGCTAAAAACTTGGAGTATATAAAAGAGACAGGGTTTGATGTAATTCATGTGTTACCGTTTTTGGAGTCACCAATGCAGGATGCCGGATTTGATGTAAGTGATTTTTTTAAAGTAAGAAAGAGGTTGGGTGGCAATGAAGGTTTTGAGGTGTTTTTAAGAGAGGTTGGGAGACTAAAGATGAAGGTGTTTATGGACTTGGTGGTAAACCATGTGTCAGTGGAGCATGAGTGGTTCAAAAAGGCGGTATCAGGAGATGAGTACTACCGCAACTTTTTTATACATACCCCAGTGCAACCTAAACTGATTGAGGTTGAGGATGATCGGTGGGGTAAGTGGGCGAGGTACAGGTTGAATAGGAGGGAGTTAAGATCGCGAATCATATTCTTAAATCAAAATGGAGAGTTGCCTCACTGGTTTAGGGGTGAGGATGGTTTTTGGTATTACCACACATTCTATAAACACCAGATAGATTTGAACTGGACTAATCCTGAAGTAGTAAAGGCATTTGGGGAGGTAATAAGTTTCTGGGGAGGTAAGGGTTTAAGCTTTCGGATTGATGCGGCACCGTTTGCGGGAAAGAATTTAAGTAATATTAGAGAAGGTCAGATGGGTAGTCATAAGGTAGTAAGAGAGTTGCGCCGAATGGTTAAGGAGGTAAATAAGGATGGAGTGTTGTTGATTGAGGCGTGTCAGCCGATGTATAAGATGAAAAAGTATTTTGGTAGCGATGAACAGCCTGAGGCAGAGATGGCATATAACTTTGAGTTAATGCGAGGGTTGTGGGCAACGATAGTGTCAAGAAAGGGTAGCTATATCTGGAAGGCCTTAAGGAGAACGAGAGATATTCCTAGTCATGCTGGGTGGGTGAGTTTTTTGAGGAATCATGATGAGCTGAGTTTGGAGTATGCGCAGCCTAAAGTGAGGAGATTGGTTTATGATTCTTTGGTTAAAAATGGAGTTGAGTTTAGGGGGGAGTATGGGTTGGCTGGAAGAACAGCCTCTTTCTTGAAAAAAGATCCGCGCAAGATTGTCTTAGCACATTTTTTGTTAGCCTCGGTGAATGGGGCTTGTGCGGTGGTCTATGGTGATGAAGTAGGAAAAGTGACAAACAGGCGATATATCAGGATCGATGCCCGTGATGGAAATAGGGGATGGTTGACCGAGACTGAGTTGGGAAGCAAAAAAGCTAAGTTGGTTCGAGATGAGTTGAGTAAGATTTTTAGAACAAGGTTGAAGTATCCAGAGTTGGCGGTGGTGAAACCTATAAGAAGTAATCGAGGAAAAAGAAACTGGTTGAGCTTGCGGTATGGAGGAGAAGGGAGAAAGATTGAGGTGTTTGTTAATTTAAGTAGAAAAAAACGGGTAGTAAGTTTGGATGAAAATAAGAAGCTAGCTCTCTCTATTAACAGAGCAGAAAGGAAAGAAGACAAGATTGTTTTGCCGGCATATTCAGGGGTGTGGTTAGTTGGGAAGGAATAGTCGTTAACGAAAGAAGGCTGGTGCCAAGGTGAAGATGGCACCAGCCAGTGGGTGGAAGTCTACTTGTAGAACTCCCGGTCGTCGGGGGGTTTGTTTTTTGGCTTCGAGGCCAGATACAGGTTGAAGCCTAGAACAATAGCCAAGGCTATAACAAACAGTGCTCCTGGCGACATGACAATCTCCTTAGTGGTAGAGGTCGAATTCGTCGAAGTCTTCCTCAGTAAGTGGCATGCGGCTGATCAGATAGAGAACTCCTGATCCTACTGAGATCAAGAGAGCAATGATCACAAGTACTTCAACCATGATTAATCTCCACAATATTAGGTACGAGAAGTATATTTTATCATTTTATAGGACTTGCGGTGGAAAAAGCGGTTTTTAGGGACAGAGGGCGAACTCGCAACTGGGAGGGACTCGACCAACGTAGGAACCATCAGGACAAAGTAGGGCTTCCATGGTGCAGGCGATGGTGTCATCGACTGGAGTTGGTGTGGGGGTGGGAGTGGGGGAGAGGGTTTCGGTGAAACTGCGGCCATCGGGGGTGTTGCAGCGGCGGGGATAGCTTTCCATAACGGGATAGTATTTGGCACAATCATCAAAAGAGTTGACGAGTGGTGTTTGGTTTTTGAGATACAAGTAGAGGAGAGTAGATACTAGGAGGACAGAAACAACTGAGATAATGAGAAGAAGTTTGGGCAAAAATTTCATACTAGAATTGTAGCGCATCAACAAAAAATGGAATCACTTAGCTTGATTAGTGGAGGATTATTTCAGTGGAGATAAAAGCAAGATAGATGAAAAGGAGAAACACTCCTTCAAGACGAGAGATGGTGTTTTTGGTGCGGGCGAAGTAGTAGAAGGCAATCAGTCCAAAGATGAGGAAGAGTAGGCTTACTAGATAGCTATTGGTGAGGTAAACAGTGTCGCCGTATATAAGGGTAAGCAGGCCTAGTAAAAAGGTATTAAAAGCGGCTGAGCCAACATAGTTGCCAAAGGCAATCTGGTGGTTACGGATGAAGGCTGAGCGAAGCACGAGTGAAAGCTCTGGAATATTAGTACCTAACGAGATGACCATAAGGCTGATGAGGAAGGGAGAGATGTGAAAAAAATTGGAAAAGTAGAGAGTTTGTTCAACGATGAAACGACTGGAGATGAAGATGGTGGCAAGACCAAAAACAATCTTGACCAGTTCTTTACCTAACTTGATATTTGGCTTGGGAGTTATGCTTTTTAGCTTTTCGATTAAACCACGACGACTTTGAACGCTGATTAAAAGAAGAGTAAAGAGAATGAGAACACTGTAGCTGTCGGTGTGACCAACACGGCCATCCATGGCTAAGATGACAGGGAGAGAGATAACGACAAGGGAAGCAGCTAGGTTAAAGCCTTTAAACTCAGGAGTAATACGAATGGAGTTGCCAAGAATTGCCAGGAGCGGAATGATGAGCATGAAGATGACGATGGTGGCACCGATAAGGTTGCCAACATAGATTTCTGGATCATTCTTGATGATGGAGTTTAGACCAACAGAGAGCTCGCCAATGGAGGTGAAGAAGCCTAGGGTGATAAAGGAGATGGCAAAGGAGGAGACTTTAAGAGTACGGGAAAGCCGTTCGACTGATTTAATGGCTAGGCCTGATCCGACCCAGACACCGACAAATGATAGAAAATAGATAATCAGGTGGGCAAGCATGTCTAGTTAATGGTAGCAAATTGGCAGGAGAATAAGGAGAGGGGTGTGGCGGTATAATGCTGACATGAGTTTATCAGTCGGCATAGTCGGGTTACCAAATGTGGGGAAGAGTACTTTATTTAATGCATTGTTGGGTAAGCAACAGGCGTTGGCAGCTAATTACCCATTTGCCACAGTTGAGCCTAATGTGGGAGTAGTGCCGGTGCCGGATGAGAGATTGGAGAAACTTGCTAAGGTAGTGGGGACTGAGCGAATAGTACCAGCGACAGTGACATTTAATGATATTGCCGGTTTGGTTAAGGGGGCGGCCAAGGGTGAGGGGTTGGGAAATAAGTTTTTGGCTAATATTCGCGAGGTCGATTTGGTTTGTCATGTGTTGCGGGCTTTTGAGGATGACGATGTGGTTAGAGCTGGGGCTGTTAGTCCTGAGGATGATTATGCAGTAGTTGAGGCTGAGTTGATCATGAAGGATCTAGAGACGGTAGAGAGACAGCTTAGTGTAGCCAGAAAACAGACAGCGGAGATAAGGGAGTGGGCTGAGGTGTTATTTAACCATCTAAATGAGGGTAAACCAGCTAGATTGCTTAAGATGAGTGATAAACAGAGGGAGTGGGTGGGGGAGATGTTTTTGTTAACCATGAAGGATGAGGTGGCGGTAGTGAATATTGGTGAGAATCAGATGGATAAAGTGACAGAGGTTGAGGTTGAGGTGGAGGCAAAGTTAAAGATACCAGTCGTGGCGCTGTCGGCTCGAGTAGAGGCTGAGGTGGCTGAGTTAGGTAGGGAAGAGGCAAGACTTTATTTGGCTGAGTTGGGAGTAAGCCAGTCGGGTCTAGATCGGTTGGTGAGTTTGGCTTATGGAAAACTAAACTTGATTAGTTTCCTGACGGCTGGAGAAAAGGAAGTGAGGGCCTGGACTATAGAGAGGGGGAGTAAGGCCCCTGAGGCTGCAGGGGTGATTCACAGTGATTTTGAAAAGAAGTTTATTAAGGCAAAGGTGTGTAGTTATGACGATTTTATCGAGTATCAGGGTTGGAAAGGTGTGGCTGAGGAAGGAAAAATGAGAATGGAGGGAAGAGAGTATGAGATGAAGGAGGGGGATGTAGTGGAGTTTATGATTGGTCAGTAAGGATATATAATTGCTTTTGAAGCTATATTGAGGTAAAATTTCCAGGCCGATGTAACTGATAAATGGATCGGTTTTAGACTTGGCTTTTTGATCAAGCATGAGTCTAAAAGTAAAATTAGTGTGATATATTTATTTTGAACAAGATGACAAAAAAGAATTACGAGTTAATGTTGGTATTGCCTGATGGTAAGCAACAGAAAGAGGCTGAGGCTTTGGTTAAAGAGTGGTTGGGTAAAAGTGGTGGTAAAGTGGTAAGTGTTGATTTTTGGGGCAAGAAAGATTTGGTATATCCAATTAAAAAACAAATGAAGGGTGTGTATGTTTTGTTTGAGTTGGAGTTGGCGGCTGATGAGGTGACTGAGTTGCAGAAGCGGATTAAACTAGAGGAAGGATTACTACGACATTTATTGGTAGTTAAAAATCAGCGGATTATTAAGGATAATAAGCCGGCAAAGCTTAAAAGTAAGAAGGAGTAACTTTTTAGTTTTTCGGTAATAAAAGAATATGGCAGCTAGAAGCTTAAACAAAGTTATTATAATTGGAAACCTAACCAGAGATCCTGAACTTAGATATACACCTCAGGGAACTCCAGTTTGTTCATTTGGAATTGCGACTAATCGTGAGTGGGTTGATAACAGCGGTCAAAAGCAGGAAGATGTTGAGTTTCATAATGTGGTGGCGTGGAACAAGTTGGCTGAGATTTGTGCCAATTTACTCTTTAAGGGTAGAAAAGTATATGTTGAGGGAAGACTATCTACCCGAACTTGGGCGGGTCAGGATGGAGCTGAGAGAAAAACCACTGAGATAGTGATCGAGGAGATGATTGCCTTTGGTCAAGGTAAACAAGGGCAGGAAGAAGAGTTTGGCGGTGGAGTAGACACAAGCTCGATGATGCCTGAGGAAGGTGGAGAAGGAATTGAGTTAGAAACCGCTGAGGATGAGAAACAGGATGATCAGGGTGGAGACGACAAGAAAGAGAAGAAGAGTAAGAAAGAAGAGAAGGATTTGGCTGAGGAAGTAGCCGATGATATTCCTTTTTAAAGTAATTAGTAGTAAATAAAAATGGCAACACCAGTAAAAAAGAAAATCAGAAGATCAAAGGAGCCTTGTTACTTTTGTGTGAACATGAAGGAGCCTGATTATAAGGAAATTGAGGTGTTGTCAAAGTATTTGTCGTCTAAGGGTCGGTTGGTATCGAGAATGAGAACTGGTGTGTGTCAGAAGCACCAGCGAAGAGTGACTCGAGAAGTGCAGAGAGCTAGAGTGTTGGCTATATTGCCGTTTGCCCAAAGGGTTTAAGGATAGGAGGTAAAGAGGATATAATGGCGTTTATGAGAAACGTTTTGGTATTGTATGGAGGTGTAAGTACTGAGCATGAAGTTTCGATCGTGACGGCGTTGCAGGTGATGCATGCCTTAAAAGGAGCGGGTCATAAGGTATTGCCTATTTATGTTAGTAAATCAGGTGAATGGTATATGGGAGGAGATAAATTTTTGGAGCCATCTTTCTACCAAAACTTAAACAATCCGGTTAAAGACGGGAAACGAGTGGTGTTGCCGCCGGATAGAGAGCTAAAGCTACTTGGAAAAGGGATGATGGGTTTTGGAGGAGTAGCCGAGGAGATAGGGGTGGTGTTCCCAGTATTTCATGGAAAGAATGGTGAGGATGGAACGATGCAGGGATTGGTGGAGCTGACGGGATTGCCTTTAGTGGGATGTGGAGTGGGGGCAAGTGCTTTGGGAATGGATAAGTATTTGGCTAAAAGAGTTGCTAAGGATTTGGGTATAGAGGTAGTCGAGGATGTGTTAGTCAGTGAAGAAGAGTGGGGTGTTAATAAGAAAGGATTGTTGAGTGAAATAGACAAACTGGGGAGTGATGTATTTGTAAAGCCTAATAGTTTGGGTTCTAGTATTGGAATCACAAGAGCAAAGAGTAAAAGCGAACTGGTCAACGCGATTGAGGTGGCTTTGGCGTATGATAGCCGAGTTTTGGTGGAAAAGGCAGTTAAGAATATGGTTGAGGTTAACATCTCGATTAAGGGAAATGATCCATATCAAGTTTCGATTACGGAGCAGCCATTGACTAGCGGTGAGGTGCTGTCATTTGAGGATAAGTATATTAAGCCAGGAGCTAAGAAGAGTGGTAAGACGCAGGGAATGGCAGCTGCGGATAGATTGATGCCAGCCAGAGTTGATAAAAAGATTATTAAAGCAGTGGAGGAGATGGCGATAAGATTTTTTAGAGCGATTGGGGGTAAGGGGATTGCTAGGGTTGATTTTATGTATGACGGTAAGAGATTGTATTTTAATGAGATCAACACCATGCCAGGATCATTAGCTTTTTACTTGTGGGAAAAAACTGGAGTGAAGTTTGATAAGTTAGTAGATGAGTTGGTCGAGCTAGCTGTATCGGATTGGCAAAAGAAACAAAAGAAAGTGACTACCTTTGAGAGTAATATCTTAAGCGGATTTGCTAAGGGTGGGGTAAAAGGAGGGGCTTAGTAGTTGTCTGGTAAGTCGTTTTCAAGCAAAATCCAGGAGTGGGTTTGGGATAAGGTTCTGACTGTGGGCCAGTAATCTGAAGGCGAGGTGAGGTAAGTAATAGTGGTTGAGGGGTGGGTGGATTTAATAGCTTTTTCTAGAGCTAATGTTCTTGGGGATTGACCAACTAAGATAATAGTGTCAAAGACAGTGGCCGCTTGCTTGCCAACTTGGTGATGGATAGGTGTGGTTTGTTGGCCTAACTCAACAATGCCTGGAGTAATTAAGGCCTTCTTACCTTTAAGAGGTTTGAGGTCATTAATAATACTGGTGAAACCCTCTACATTGCTGGAGTAAGTGTTGTCGATAACGGTGGCTTGGTTGATGGTTTTGATCTCAAGGCGATTGGGAGCGGGTTTAAGGGTGGTAAGGGCTTTGGTAATGGTCGCACGGGGGACTTTAAGGAGTAAGCACATGGAGATGGCGGCAACTAAGTTCTCTAGATTACTGGTACCAAAAAGATGAGTGGAGTAGGGATAGCTTTCCCCCTTGTATTTAATGGTAAAGCTGGAGCCTGTCGAGGTAAGTTGGTACTGAGAGACATAAAAGGTAGCCTTTTTGTACTTAAATGAGTAAGTGTTAAGACCTTGATATGAAGAGTGTTTTTCAAGATGGTGGCGGATATGCTCGTTGTCAAGATTAACCAGGGCGTTTTGAGGAATAACGGAGTCGATGAGTTCGAATTTGGCCAGGGTAGTGTTGTGTAAGGATTTAAAACGCTCAAGGTGTTGTGGTCCGATAGCGGTGAGGATGGCGTAGTCTGGAGGAACCATACGGGTTAGTTGTTTGATCTCACCTCTGACGTAGGCGCCATACTCACAGATGAAGGAGTCGACTTTGGAGGTTAGTTCAAGAGAGATGGCTTTGGCAATACCAAAGATGGTGTTGTATGAAGCAGGGGTTTTAAGAGAGTAGTGGTGATGGTCTAAGAGATGATAGAGAAAGTTTTTGGTACTGGTTTTGCCATAGGATCCAGTGATGCCGATGGTGGTGAGATTGGATTGAGAGGCAAGGATTTTGCTGGTGTTGATGATAGTGTGATGAAGATTAATAATCTCATAGGGTTTGATGAGTAAGAGAGCAAAGAAGAGAAGGGGATAGGGGAAGAAGAAAAGAAGAAAGGATATGAGCAGGGTGGTGGGTAGAGAGAGATATATATATGAGAGGGTAATGAGGAGAGACGCGCTAAAAATAGAAAGGACTAGAAGGCGTTTGGCTTTAGGGGTGTATTTAAGAGTGGTTTTGATGGGGGCTTGGAAATCAAGTGGATGGGTAAGCCACCAACGGAGAAAACGAAGAGGGGAGTAGCCTTCGAGTTGAAGGATGTGAAGATGGTGAGTGAGGGGGAGAGTGATCATAGGGTAGAGAGAAAGTGATTGATGGTACTGATTAGCTCTGATGGGTTGTTTAGATGGGGGTTGTGGTCTTGGCCATAGAGGACGCGCAGACGGGAGTTGGGGATATGATCTGTTAAGGTTCTTGAGAAATTAGGAAGTTCTTGATCAAGCTCGGGCCAGACGATGAGGGTAGGAGTAGAGATTTGGTTAAGCTTATGAGTCAGGTCATGGCGGATAATTTTTTTCAAGACCTGACGATTGGCGGGAGAAGCAGCTTTGTAATCTGCCGAGGCGAGATTGTTGGTTAAGGGGGTGTGAGCCAGAAAAGGAATTGCCTTTTTAATTGGACGATAGAGGCGAGCAAGGTGATTTATGAGGTAAACCTTGAGATTTAGTTTGGGGTCTATGGTCCTGATACCAGCCGGGGCTATAAGGATGAGGGCGGAGAGCAGATTGGAATATGAGGCAGCTAGGTCTATAGCAATTTGGCCGCCAAAGGAGTGACCGATAACAAGAGGTTGTTTAATTTTCATTTTTTTGATGAAGCTTAAAACAAACTGAGTAAATTCGGGGATGTCGGCACCGGGGGGAAGGTTTTGAGTACTGCCAAAACCAGGAAGATCGAGCAGATAGTATCGGTATCGCGAGTCAAACTCAAGAACAGCTTGTTGCCAAAGTGAAGAGTTGTGACCCCAACCATGGAGAAGGATGGCAGTCTTTTTGGCTTTGGGGTTGATGAGCAGATAGTGAGTAAGAGCGGTGTTAATAACAGTCTGCATAAGGAATATTGTAGCTGGTTGAGGGGAGGGGGGCTAGTTTTCTAGAATGTTGATGATAATTCATTTGTTTGTTTCTCAAGTTCTTCAAAGAAGATGGTGTGGAGGCGGTGGAGGGTGTTTTTTGCGTGAGGTGGTGAGACTTGGATTGTCGTATTTAACATAACCACCTCCAAGAATAATCATAATCGGGACATGACGGTAAAGAGATTTAAGGAGTAGACGCTCGCGGAGATGAATTTTTTCTTCAGAAAATTTGAGAATGCCGCCATAGCGATCATTTTTGTAAACATCAACTCCGTGGTGGTAAATAACTAAACCAGGATTGAGCTTTTTAATTTGGGCAAGGTACGACTCCAGCTGTTTAAAATATTGGTTCGTGGAATCGGTTTGATAGACACGGATGTTATCAGGAAGTGTGGATGGTAGTCGAGTAATCCACTCTGGTTTGGTGTATCGGTAAATGTCAAAGATGTGGATATTGGAGGTGTGCTGAAGGAGTTCGATTGTGCCGTTGCCGAGGTGAACGTCTAGATCAAGGATGGCTATGTTGTTTATGATCTTGTTGGTTAGTAGATACTTAGTAGTTAGAGCAATGGTGTTGATGGGGTTGAAGCCATAACCTCTGTCTGCAACTGCGTGATGGCCGCCACTGGTTAAGGTCATCGAGATGTTTTTGTTTAGGGCGGAGATGGAGGATTTTATCGAAGACCAGACGGAGTTAACATGGGCGGGATATAGATTTTTTTGCCAGATGAGTCCTGATGTTTCAGCTAGGGGTTGAGGTTTGCCGGTTTTGAGTGAGTTTAGGTATTTGGATGAGTGGCAGAGGTTTAAAACTGAGTCATCTGAGCTGTTTACTACTTGGGTATCGTAATTTGGGGAAGTTTTTAGTTTGTAATAGAGCCATTTGGTTTTTTCAATTTGGTCAAGTTGATAGGTTATTGTTTTATCAGCATTGTGGTGCACAAGGGTGTCATAGAGTTTTGGGTAGTAGCAGGTGACGGGATACATTAGCGACTTTGTATAGATGCTTTGATATGTTTTAGTCTTAATCTTGTTGCTGAGAGTTGATTGGTTGGGAAGAGTTGTCCGCTCTGAAGTCTGGGTAGTGCCCATGCGTACGATTGTGACCAGAGCTTTCTCTTTGATGTTAAAGATTGTGGATCAAGTCGGTAGACCGGGTATATTTGTTCTAGCAATGCTGAAGTGTTTCGTTTGATGGGGGCATCGATGTCAGTTATCATCTGTTGAAGTAGTTTTGTGGTGGTGTGTAAATCAGAGATACGGATGGCTTCGTGTTCAAATGTTCCTTCATTTGTAAAATTGTGTTTGTGTTCGCAGGGTATTGTAACACCAATCACATGTGGTGTGTTACCAAAAAGAATGTGTGGTGTGGAGTTGCAGTTATTGGTAAGTGGTCCATGTTGTATCTCAAGCCTGGCGTTGGCAGCCGCGTTTAGGGCAAGGTGTTCAGCTTGATTTGTTTTGTCGGATTGTTGATATACGATGTCACCGTCGGAGACCCTGATTACGGGGCCGTCAGTATATGTCATTTTTTTTGTGCACTGCTTCACTAAGTGGTATTGGTTCGACGCTTGCAGCTTCTAAGATGATAATGAACGTGTTTTGGTCGATCGGCTCTGACATTGTATGCTTTCGTTTGGCAATACCAGTTGCTGAAACCTGTCTTACTTCTTCTAGTTTATTGAATATAAATGTTATGTTTCCCCCTGGTGATGTACTTATTAGCCATTCAATTAGTTCGAGCATTATGGCGGATGTTGCGAGATTATCAGCAGATCTCATAAACATCATGTCTCGGTCATTGTAGGCCTTTAGAGACGCAATGGCTTGTGAATTTGGTAGAAGGGTATTTGCAGGGTGAAGCGTGTGTGGTTGACTTACTCATCGGCCGTTTTTCTCCTGGAAATCTGATAGTTCGCTGTGGTCTATGTAATTTCCTTCTGGATCATAAAAAATGACTGGTAGGGTCAACTCGTTTTTTGGAGCTGTAAAACTTGCATCAATGATAGTTCCGATTGCAACTGCCTCTTTTTGATGGTTGATCGCAAATCCAGGATGGTCAAGATGTGTGTCAATAACGATTTTCCTTTGCCACGGCTTTTTGTGGTAGTGGATGTATATAGCTGGTTCATCTTCAAATATCTGAAGTTCTGGTTCTTTTTGTTGTAATGGCTCTACCTATTCGTGTATTTGTTTCTGTATAAGATAAATATGGGGTGTTTGGGTATTTGTCTAAATGTGACAAGAGTTCAGTTATTGGTGCCATAGAAATGGTGTCTGTTATTATATAATATAAATTATGATGATGGGATGTGAGCGTAGAGAGTCGCTCCGTAATGATGATAAGCTTTTGGATTTTCATGATGCTCCTGTTTGGGCTCAAGATCTTTCGGTTATACTTCTAGCACAAGAATTTTATGGGCATAAGAGTATTGAGGGGGGTGTCTCTATTTTTGGAGAGAGTATTACTTCGGGAGAACAGCATGCAAAAGTGATCATAAGTGATGATGAATTGATAGGGGTTGGAACTTATAAAATATATGAATGGAGTAAGATTGAAAATCAGTTATACTTAGAACCAGGTTACGATGTGTTAGGGAGAACGGTGCGATTTCGGCTTGCTAAGTTTGGGGATTTGGTCGATAAAGTAGTTGGTACGAGGTTGTTTGATAGGGCTGGTGAGTTGGCTTATGTAGTTGTAAACCCAAAATTTAGAGGATTTGGTTATGGAAAGCGTCTTTTTAACGCCAGGGTTGGAGAATTAAAAAAATATCTGATTCACTGATATTTGCAATAGCCCGAGGCATATATGCTCAAACTGACATTAATCAGTTATTAACTCAAGCTATGTTGACTTCTGAGGAGGAGGTTAACGGTCGTATGGGGGACGGTAGAGTCTGCGTTCGGGGGATATGGTCCGATGTTGAGTGGTTGTCCTCGAGAATTGGTTATGATCTTTCTGGGGTAGATTTTTCTTCTGGGGCTGGTGCAACGATACATCAAGCAGCCAAGGTGGGTTTTGTTCCAATAGGGTTTAGTAGAAATGTTTCACCTACTTGGGTGTGTAGGGCTGATAGAGTAGTTGTCTAGCGGTAGGATTTGATAAGCAGATAGTGAGTAAGAGTGTTGTTAATAACAGTCTGCATAGGGAATATTGTAGCTGGTTGAGTAGTTATTTAGTAGCGTGGGGGTTGACACATAGAATGGCTTGATGTGTACCCGAGTTGACAGGAGGAGGGGATTTGGTATTCTGATACCAGTTGAGTAGCAGTTTAGCTGTATTGATTTTTGCCCCCTAGAGACCCATAACACTTGACAAGAGGATGACTTTGTTGTATATTAATAAATATCGGATAACCTATAGACGTACAGGAGGTACGAGATGAACAAGGTTAACCGCGTACTTTTTATGGCAGTGATTCTCATGCTGGCACTGGGTGGCTCGGCCATTCAGGCGCAGGATGAGGTTGATCTGTCGCAACCCGGTGGACTGATCGTCTTCTACGCCGACGGTTCTCGCGTGATGTGCGCAACGGAAGTGTTGGACAACGGCTGGTCTGGGGGAATGTTCGTTCCTCCCGCTGACAGCCCGTCGCCCAGCGTTTACGCTTCCTGCAATGTGCCCTACTCCCTGAGCGGGGTCACGCGCATCACCTTCAACACCGTCGAGCAGCCGGAAGTGGTCTTCGACCTGGAATGCGCAGACGGCTTTGTCCCCGACAGCCCGGAGATGTTCTGCCGCGTCCGCCCTTCGTAAGCGCACCTGTGCGCCATCGCAACTGCGAAGGGCCCTGACCGCCAGTTTTGGTATACCCATACCCGACTGGCGGTTTTTTCTTCCTTACAGGAAACCCCGCATGGAATAGCGTCACACGAGAGTAGTTAGCGTATGGAATGCGGGGATGAATGAGCATATCAGGCTGACCTGATATGCTGACTGCATGAGAAAGAGAAGCCTTAATCACTGTGCCTATCAACACCAGTACCATCTAGTCTGGGGAACAAAATACAGACGGAAATACATCAAGTCGTATGTCAAGGAAGAGTTGCTGTTAGAGTTACACCAACTGATCAAGAAATATCCCACACTGTATCTTTACGCTGTCAACACGGGTAGTGATCACATTCATCTACAAATTGAGATTTCACCAGATATATCAGTAGCCAGGGTGGTTCAAAGGATTAAGACATATACCAGCTTTCGATTAAAGAAAAAATTTAAGTTCATCAGGAAGATATATCTGGACTCTGGTATCTGGAGTGTGGGATATTTCTCATCAACAGTGGGTTTAAACGAGACATGTCCTTGTTAGATATTGATGACTGGAGATGATGTTGTTTTTTCGAATTGTGATTAAATGAAGGTGTGGAAGAGAATAAGAAGGTAGATTGGGTGAATTGGTTGATGTTGATATCGGGTTTGATATTTTTGGCTATTGTTGGTTGGTATGGAATGGTTTTGATTAAAAGTCACGTTTTTTTACGATCTCATATGGATCTGGTTAATAGTAGTTTGGCTGATGCTTCTACGATTTTGCATGAGTACAAGTCGAGTGATACCGGTGGTGTGACGACAGCATCTCCGGGAGTGTTTCTGGGAAGAGTAGGTTGTTTATTAGTTTGGAGTGGTAAAAGCGTTGATTGTTACAACACTGCAAAGAATATTGAGTCATTGATTTACTTTAAGGAGGAATTAGTAGAAACGAGCATGGAGAAGATTAATGTTATGGTTGACAAGGGTTGGGTTGAAGAAAATGCTCAATTGGCTACTAATGAGCAGTTAGTTGGTGCTTATTTGTCTGACCCAGAAGAGGTTGGTTTCTTAGAACTGATGCATGTTGTTAGGTTTGGTGATATTGTTGGTATATTGAGCAATATAGAGACCAATGAAGTTGAGAGTTTTATCATGATTTATAGAGGTAGTGGTTTATGATAAGAAAAGGGTTGTTTGTATTTGTTTTTGTGTTGGTTTTTGTTGTATTTGGATATAGTGATTTATTTGCTGATGTTTGTGAGAAGTGGACTTCGTGTATGTATCGTAGCGATACCCAGTGGTGTACAAATGGAAGTTGTGGGCCTGGATATTGTCAGGGTGTGGAATATTATTCTTGTCCCGGGGCATGTCCAGGTGATCCTGCGACGTGTGGTAGTCCCACGTTTTTTAATTGTTATTCATGTTCACCCCCATGTACTCCTTCTTGTTCTTCCCCATATTGTGGTCAGAGTGATGGTTGTGGTGGTACTTGTTCGAGTAGTGATATAGGGAACTATAGTCAGACTGGGTATTTCTGTAATTCAGGTTGTGGAACTCAAACTTGCTACAACACCTATGCTGATCCCTGTGGCGGTTGGTATTGGCAACCTGTAGGAACTACTTGTACTGAATGTGGTCCATATATTTCTGCTTGGAGTGCTTGGAGTGCCTGTAGTCCAACTACTTTTACTAGGACTAGAACTAGAACTTGTAGTGAGAACTGTGGAACTAATGATTGTGCGGGGGTAAGTCTGTCAGAAACGGAGAACTGTCGAGGAACAATTTCGGGAACTTTCTTTGATGCCAGTACGGTGAGTAACTGTTCAACTGTTGCCTCTCAACCAAAGATTGAAGGGGCTGGGGTTACCTTGACTGCTCAGGTAAATCACTCAAGCTCATACACCACTACCACTAACGTTAACGGTGCATACACAAGAGGTAATTTGCCAGTACCCGACAGCTACAACCTGACATATACAGTGGATGAGAATCTGTGGGTAACTAGCCCTCCTAAGTTGCTTTGTGATGGGTCTTTAAGTGGAATATCTTTAAGCTCTCAGGGACAGGTGGTAACCAGAAGAGTGGGATTGTATCGAATCTTTGGCGGATGGTTCCAAACTCAGGGAGGAGATATGTCCAGCGAACAAGGAATTGCTGTGACGATCCCATCGACCTGTATATTAGCTGAGAATCAAGCGTCTTGTGGAAGTGTTGATATTGGAGGAACGATATATACACCTTTGGTTAGAAACTCAAGCACTGGAGACTCGGCATTACCATTTGCACCGTCATTAAGTATTTACGAGACACCTAATGCCATTGCTAGTGGAAACAGGAGAAGCGCTTTGTCTTCCTATCAGGGTAGAGTCTTTGATTATGGTTACTATTATGCTCAAACAGGGATACTACCTCGAGAGTCCTGGAATGGATCGGGTAAACCAACAGCCAGTGAGGAAGGAACCATATATTTAAGTAGTGGCGATATTGTTATTGATTCTGATTGGAATATGGGGGGTGGTGGAGTAGATGAGAAGCTATTTATCATCCATGACGGTAATGTAACCATTACCAGTAATATTAATGTAGAGCCAGGATCTTATTTAGGCATTGTTGCTTCAGGATCAATTTCCTTTGCTAGTAATGTAACTCAAGTGGAAGGGGTGTATATGGCAGATGCCCTAAACATTGCTTCGACTGGTGATGAGAATACAGAGCAACAGTTTGTGGGTGAGGGTACTTTTGTGGGGTGGAGCAGTGTCTCGCTTAACAGAGACAGGGGAACAACTAACAATACAGCTCCAAGTGAGTTATTTATCTTCCGGCCTGACTTTGTAATTGAGGCTTTTGATGGAGTAAGATTGCCAATAACGAGGTGGCAGGAGGTAGAAGGATAGGAGGAGGGAGTGTGTTGGCAAGTGGTGGAAAGGGATTGTGGCTAGATGGTTTTTAGTATTTCTAGGTAATCATTATGGTCAATGCCGAGTGTTCTGAGATTGTTTCTGATGATGAATACAGGTAAACTTTTGTATGTTGGGAGAATGATTGGTCTTATTAGGCCTGATCTCCAGTATACACGGTGATCTCCCTTTTGCCTTTTGAATTCGCAGCCCACGTAAATTAAAAATTTTTCAAACTTTTTCCAGTGAATGGGGGTGATACTAGGCATGTGGTGTGGGTGCGTCGTGACTCAAGGAGAATAGTTTTGTTTGGTTTGATATGACGATGGGGGGTACGAGACGCTTGTTCTCTTTCTGCCATCCTAATTCGAGTAAAGCTTCTTCGAAAGTTTGGTGTTCGATCGTTTCCTCGAAAAAAATGTTTGCGGCTTCCTCAAATCGCTGTTGTACCTCTTCAAATGTTTCGCCGACTGTGGAAATATCAATTGCGGGTGAATAAGCGACAAAAACTTTACCTTCTTTGAGGATAGATACAGGGAGGTTGAATTGGATTCTTTGTCTTGGCATGCTTTGATTATACACATTTTTGAATTTTGGGGATCGTGGTGTATAGATCACCCACTTTTCGGAATCTGAGTGTTAATGAATTGAACGGGTGATAAATATTTAAGTGCGTAGTGTGGTCTTTGGTAATTGTACCAATGTAACCATTTTGTCAGCTTTTCATCAAAGGCTTTGGTATTGTAGTAAATCTCATCACTTCTTTTAATGAACTCTTTTTGGACAGTTCTGTTGAGTCTCTCCACCACTCCATTGATTCTGGGAGACCTGGGGTAAGTAAAGATGTGTTTGATACCTTGGTCTTCGAGATATCTGTCAAACACTCCAAGAAACTCACTACCATTGTCTGTTTGCACAGTGTGGACAGAGTGACTGGTTAGTTGTTCAAAAGTCACCAAGACTTGTTTGGCTGATTGAGACGACAAGGACTTAACTCGTCTCACTAAAGCAAACTTAGTAAAGACATCAATACAGCACACAAACAAATGTTTTTCGCGATTAATGTAAAGGGTAATACAATCCAGTTGAACGTATCCTGCAGAAGTGACTTTAGGAGACCTTTTGGTTCGCAACCGTGGTTGTTTACTCTTCTTTTTGAGCTTGACTTTGGTCTCAAAAGTTAATCTTCGTATCTTAACGATCTTAGTGATGGTGGTCTTGCTAATGGTGGGGATATTTAGGTCTGTCGCCAAAGCATCTACAAAGGGTTTTAGTATATTGGCACCAACGTTTCCATATTCTTTTCTCATGGTCTTGATCAACTCCACTAGTCTCCAGTCTGTGTTCATTCTCCTGAGTTCTTTTGGTTTGGTGGAGACAGGTACCAGACTGTTGAGTTTCTTGCCAGAGACTTCAAAGCGCTTCTTCCAGTCGTACAGAGTACTCTTCTTGACCCCAAAGACATCCAGGGTTGGAACAAGACCATACTTGTAGTAGTGCTCCAGAACATGGAGCCGGAAGCGAGCTACATCAGAAGTATCAAAGGTAAGTGAACTGGCTAGTGTTTTCATTACCCGACGATATGTCAGACAAGTCTTTCGATCAAATGAATATCTAAGATGAGGGTAGTCACTGGGCATTTTAAATCTTCTTTAATTGTTAAGAAGATTCCGAAATGTATCGCGATTTATACACGTGGATAATACAGCTCCAAGTGAGTTATTTATCTTCAGGCCTGACTTTGTAATTGAAGCTTTTGATGGAGTAAGATTGCCAATAACGAGGTGGCAGGAAGTGGAGGGATAGTGTGGTGGAAACAATCTGGTGTAACAGTGGATTGGGTGTTGGGAAAGAGGCTATCGCTTGTGATTAGGATGTAGAAAGTGAGAGGTGTTTTTCGACTTTTTGGATTCGGTTTTCGTGGTTGGTCAGTCTGTGAACGATGAAGGTTTGTTCTTGACGATTGGCTTTCAGCTCGGTGATGAGCTGATCCATGGAATTGAAGAATTCGTTTTTGGTGGGTAGGTTTTTGTATATTTTTTCGATTACCTCATTGACTACTTGACGAACTAGCCTGAGATCGTTTTTGTTTAAGGGCATAATATGAGTATATACCACCGCGGTGTAGTTATGGATATATAGGCTGACTATGTTTGGTGTATCTATTTTCTTTCTTCCTGCTGCCAACGTCCTCGCTGATCAAGCCAGTAGGATACGGAAGGGGTAAAGAAGATCCAAAGGTCTGTCTCGCTTGAGTTAAATGGGATTTGTAAGGAGTAAGCTGTGTCAAAAGAAATTTCTAGATCACCCTTTTTATTAAGAGAGATGTTGGTGATGGCTTTGTCTTCAAGAATGTGGATGTTTGTGTCGATTTTTTGAATGTCACTTTCAGAGGAGAGGATTTGTGCATCTTGCTTAGAAAGTATCCACTCTCCCATTTCTATGAGTAGTCCATATTCTCCTTTTGTCCTTTTTTGGTTCTTGTGATTAAGATATGGAATTTGTTTGCCGAACTCAAGAAGTAGACATGAGCCAATGCTTCTGGATGCTCTAAAACATTTTTTGCCTACGGCCAGCTGGAGGATGTTTGACCTGTTTTTCATAGGTAGTAGCCCATTAGACATTTTCTGGTGGTGGCTACTTAGCCTTGATATCCCTAGCGATTTCGACGATTTCACGATAGGGGAGATCGTCTTTGTTGGGGATTTTTCCTAACTCTTCGTGAAGCTGTCTTTGTTGCTCATTGGTCAAGCCAGCTTCTTTACCAGCGTTTCTGGCCTTTCGATTGGCCTGGCGATTCTTGGAGTCGGGCATGACAACCTCCTTTTTAATGTGGGTGCCTTTGTCTAATGGGCTTGGTTAGATTGTAGCAAATAGGGGGGTGTTAGTATAAACCTGTAGTGGTTAGGCAATGTTATCGTGGGGCCAATTTAAAAAATTGTGCCAGGAACGAGTAATTAGTTTGGCGAAACCTTGAGGTTTGAAGCGGTTTTGGCTATGTGTGAAGATAAATTTTAGTCGCTGATAGCTGATAAAGCTTAAGATAATCCCTGTACTAGTAGCCAGGTTTAGGCTTTCGACTACGCCTCTCATGGGAACTTGAATACACATATCTGCATGCTTGATCGCCTTTTTTGAGATCCCGTGTGATTCGTTACCGAACCAAACTGCCAGCCTTTTTTGAGTAAATGTGCCCTCATAGAGATTGATGTTATTGGCATCTTTTTGATGAGGTGAGGTGATAGCGTTGGTGTATAGATTCTTTTTTAGGTGAAGAGCACATTCGTCAGTGGTGGTGAAACGCTTGATGAATATCCATTTGTTTGCACCAACGCTGAGTCTAGTAAGATATTTATTTTTCCTTGATGATTCTAGGTTGTAGGGTACCCCTTTTTTGTCACTGATGATATATAGTTTTTCTACGCCGAAAGCTGAAAGGTTTCTGATTACAGTAGCGACATTTTTGATGTCGTTTGGGTTCTCGAGGACGCAGATAAGATGGCGGTTGCGTAGATGTTTGGTTTTTCTGATTCTGTTTCGAATGCTCATCGTTGTCTGGGTATGTTTATTGTAACGCTTCGTATCGTTTCTTGATTGGAAAGACCCTCTTTGTTGTCCTATAAGATATTGACGGATTTTGTGTTGTGTAATACAATGTTGGTATTCACGCCTCGTCTATGCTCAATGCTCGACGAGGTTTTTTGGTGGTATTGCGGATCGGTGAGGTGAGTTTTTCTCGTATCGTCTAAATGTGTGTCTAGAGATAACTGGAATAAACTCTAGTATCGAGTTGTTGAAGATGATAGATTGGGTATATGAGGAATTTGATGGTATTGATTGTGTTGGGAGTGTTTTTGTCTGGTTGCCAGATTGGTGGAGTACCAAGTGTTGAGAAGGTAAAGGAGGAGAGTGGTGTGCCAACGCAACAATCAGTGGTGGATATTGAGGCGGTGGGAGAAATAGATGTGGCAGTGACTGATGAAATCGCGGTACCAGTGAGGGTGAGTGCTGGCCAGGACGTGTTGTTTGTTAATAGTAGTGAGGAGGTAGTGAGATTAACGTATATGCTAGATAGGGAGATTACTATGGATTTGGGCCCTGGAGGTAAGTTTAACTTTGTATATCCAGGTGGTTTTGCTGAGGTTGAGTTTATGTGGGGAGATGGAGGAGTTGTGTTGCAGAGGCGGGATGTGGAGGAATAGATGGTTGGGGTTGTTTGGTTTTTAGAGTTTACGTACAATGAGGAATTGTCTTATGGAAAAACCTTCTAAAGAAACATCATCTAACCTTATGAGAGTGAGAGCTTTGTTGGTGGCTTTGTTGTTGCTAGCATTTGGAGGTATTGGAGGATATCAGTTGGGGGTAAGAGCAGGGGAGTCGAGGGCATACGAAGGAGGGTCGGTACTTGAGGCGGTGATAGGTAAGGCTGGTGATAAAAGCCAGGTAGACTTTGATTTGTTCTGGGAGGTGTGGGAGCGGCTTGAGCAAGGCTATTTGGAGAGCGAAAAAATAGATGCTCAGGAGATGGTTTATGGATCAATTAAGGGAATGACGGCAGCCTTGGATGATCCTTATACTGTGTTTTTGCCACCAGAAGAGAATACTCAGACAAAGGAAGATTTGGCTGGTGAGTTTGCAGGGGTGGGAATTCAACTTGGATATGTTGAAAAAACTTTAGCTGTAATGGCGCCTTTACCTGATCAACCAGCACAGAAAGCTGGAGTAAAGGCGGGTGATTTGATACTGCATATTAAGGATGAGGAGCAGGGAATTGATATAGATACAGATGGGATGAGTTTGCCTGAGGCGGTGCAGACGATACGGGGAGAAAAGGGTAAACCGATAACTTTGACACTGTATACAGAGGGAGATGTGGATAGTCGAGAAGTAACATTAATTAGAGACACAATTGTGGTGCCTTCTGTTGAGTTGGCTTTCGTGAATGATCAGGGTAGGGTAGATGAGAATGGTAGATTTGCCCATCTGCGAGTGGTTAGATTTGGAGATAAGACGTTGGAGGAATGGGAAGAGGCAGTAAGAGAGATATCGGCTAAGCCAAATCTGGGCGGTGTAGTTGTTGATGTGAGAGATAATCCCGGGGGATACTTACAAGGAGCGATTGATTTGGCCAGTGAGTTTATATCATCTGGGGTGGTGGTCCAACAACAGGGTAAGTTTAGAACAGAGAAATATAGTGTGAGTCGAAGAGGCAAGCTGATTGGTGAGCCGTTGGTGGTGTTGGTTAACAGAGGTTCAGCGTCAGCCAGTGAGATTTTGGCGGGAGCTTTAAGAGACCAGTTGAAGGTAAAACTAGTTGGTGAACACACTTTTGGTAAGGGTACAGTGCAAGAGGCTCAGGAGTTACCTGGCGGAGCTGGTTTGCACGTAACTGTAGCTAAATGGTTACTGCCAAGTGGATATAATATTCATTTGGATGGAATTGAGCCTGATGTAGTGGTTGAGAGTGTGTTCCAACCCGAAGGTGAGGAGGAGGTAGATGAGCAGCTTATTAAAGCGGTTGAGGTGCTTAAGGGTTGAAATTTGTGGCAGATAGAGATTTAATGAAGGAGTGAAGATGAAGTCTTTTTTAATGGGTTTATCAGTTTCGGTATTGGTGTTGTTTAGCGCCATTGGCGGAGCAGTGGCTGATCGGGTGTTTGTGATCAAGCCTTTGGATTATTTACTTGGGGAGGGTATAGGTGGGTTTCATTTGCCAGAGAAGAGTAACTTGGTAACACAGAAGATCTTAAATGAGGAGGGAGTGGTAATTGATGTGGCTGATAAGGCATCGGTGGGTGTGGTGACAGTAGCCGTAGAGCGAGAGCAGCGGGTAATAGAGCCAATAGAGTCACCATTTGGTTTTTTTGGATTTGGGTTGGATAGTGGTAAGACTGAGGTGATTGAGCAGGATATTGGCTCTGGTTTCGTGGTTGAAGGGGGAATGGTGGTGACAAACAAGCATGTGGTATCGGACACGCAGGCTAGTTACAAGGTGATTGATTACAACGATGAAGAGTATGTGGTGGAGAAGATTTATCGTGATCCGATTAATGACTTGGCTATTTTGCAAATTGCCGGTGGGGATAAGCTGAAGACCTTGGAGTTGGGTGATTCTGATTCGCTTAAGGTGGGTCAGTTTGTGATTGCGATTGGTACGGCTTTGGGTGAGTTTAGACACACAGTGACAACTGGTGTGGTGTCTGGATTGGGCAGAGGAATTGTGGCAGGAGATGGTTTTAGTGACTTTGAACAGTTGGATAATGTGATTCAGACGGATGCGGCAATTAACCCAGGTAATTCTGGTGGCCCGTTGCTTAACTCAGCGGGTCAGGTGATTGGTGTAAATGTGGCAGTATCAAGTAGCGGTGAGAATATTGGTTTTGCTCTGCCTATTAACGTAGTTAGAGAAAGCTTGGAGAATTTTGAGGCGACGGGTAGATTTAGTCGACCAATGCTGGGGGTGAGTTACAGAATGGTTAGTAAGGATACAGCGATTCTTAATGAGGTGACTGAGGGTGCTTATGTAATTGACGTGATGGCTGGTTCAAGTGCTGATGAAGCTGGAATTAAGCCTGGCGATATCATCACCGAGGTAGATGGACAAAGGGTGGGGGAGATTAGGGGAGGATTGGCTAATGTGATTAATACCAAGAAGGTAGGAGATCAGGTAAGTGTGAAACTGTGGAGAGAGGGTGAGATGAGGGAGTTTGCGGTAATACTAAAGGAACAGGTTGATCAATAGAAGAAAAAAAGAAGGAGATAAGTAAGGGAATGGGAATGAGTGAGGTAGTTACGACTCGAGTGGTTGTTGGTGCAGGGTGGTGATGATTTTGTCGAGTTTGCCTTGGATGACTAGATCAAGATCGTGCCAGGATTGATTGAGACGGTGATCAGTAACTCGGTTTTGGGGGAAGTTGTAGGTTCTTATCTTTTCAGCTCTTTGACCGGAACCAACGGCTTGGGATCTGGTGGTTTCAAGCTGTTTTTGTTTTTCGTCTTGTTCTCTTTGCCAGAGTCGTTGACGAAGAAGTTCTAGGGCAATGTCGCGGTTGCGCTGTTGGTAACGTTCTTCACGGACTGAGATGACTTCTCCGGTTGGTTTGTAGGTTAGTCTAACAGCTGTACTGACTTTGTTGACATTCTGGCCGCCTGGGCCGCCAGCTCGGCTAAATTGCCATTCTAGATCGGACTCCTTGATGACAACCTCTGATGGTTTGATTTGGGGTAAAACGGCGACGGTAGCGGTAGAGGTGTGGATACGGCCTTGGGACTCGGTTTTGGGAACACGTTGAACTCGATGAACACCTGCCTCGTGTTTAAAGGTGGCGTAAGGGCCTAATTTCCAAGGAGGGTTGGCTTTACCGGAGATCTTGATGATACCGTCGTCAATGGATTCGACTTTGAAGCCTAAGGAGTTGGCAAAACGAGTGTACATTTCTTGGAGATCTTGGGCAAAGATTTTGGCCTCATCTCCACCAGCGGCGCCTTTAATTTCAATGGTGGCGGGACTGTTGTCATAGTTTGAGGTGGGGGAGTTTTGTTTTTGATTAAGACTATTTTTTAGCTCTGTTAGAGCTTGGAGTAAAGACTGCTTTTGTTCAGTTAGAGATGTTATTTCAGTTGAGGCCAGATCCTTGAGGGTGGGGTCTTGGAGAAGTTTTTGGTTATCGGCAATTTGCTGATCAAGTTGATCAATTTGTTTCTGGAGATAGTCAAGTTGGTGGTCCATAGAAGCAGTTTACCTTAAAGTGTGGGGGATAAAGGGAAGATATGAACAGGTGGTTAGTTGCCGGAAAGCATTTCCTTGAGAGTCTTGGTCGGTTGAGAGGTGGTAGGAGTTGAACGTTTCTTGTTTTTCTTGGTGTAGCTGGTAGCGGCTTTTTGTTTGGCTTGGAATTTTTCGACCCGACCTTGAACGTCAACAAATCTCATTTCACCAGTGAAGAAGGGGTGGCAAGCTGAGCAGATCTCGACTTTAATTTCCGGAAGAGTTGAGCCAGTGGTGAAGCTGTTACCACAAGCGCAGGTTACTTTGGTGTCGTTATGGTATTTTGGGTGAATTGATGTTTGCATGACGAGAATTATACCATGTTAGGCGATAAATTGGGCTTAATGTTTTTCGGCAATGATAACTCCGGTGATGATGATACCTGTGGCTAGAAGCTCAAGCAGCGAGATTGATTCTGAGAGAAGGAGGATAGAGGCGGGGATGGCAAAAGCTGGTTGTAGGTAGGTAAAAAGAGAGGCTTCGCTGGCTTCGATTTTGTCTTGGCCGTAGAGGTAGAGAGTGAGGCCAAGGATAGAGCCGGGGATGGCCATATAGAGGATGGCGAGTAGTGGCCAGGGTTGGGTGAGTGAAAAAAGGGCAAGCATGGAACTGATGGGAGTTGGATTAAAAACTAAAAAGGGCACTAAAAAGCAAATTGAACCGATAATGAAGCTGATATGAGTAATGGCAAGTTTGTTTTGATTTTGGTAGTGTTTTTTGGCAAGTAGATAGTAGGCGGCTGCAGTCAGGTTTTGGATGAGTACAAGTAGATTGCCTAGGGTATCCCCGTTAATTTCTTGAGTTAGTAGTGGCTTGATAACTAGAAGGAAAGTGCCCAGTAAGGCAAGGGCTAGTCCAAACCACTCTTTGGTGGTGATGATTTCCTTTAAAAAAATCAGACCGCCAATGGTGATAAAAATGGGTAGGGCCATGGTAATTAGGGACGCTTCGACCGCAGTGGTGAGACGGAGACCTTCGTAAAGGAGGACTAGGGTTATAACAGTGCCTAATATTTCAAGAGGAATGGTTTTGATTAAGTTTTTGGGGGTGAAGGATTTGGCAAACCCGGGAGAGCGTTTAAGAATAGCTATTAGAGGTAGAGAGAAAAGAAAGGCAACAAACATGCGGCCAAAGAGGAAGAGATATGGATCAAGGCCTTGAGAGTAGCCCTTTTTGACAATTGGAGTAGCCAGACCCCAAAGCAGAGCGTTACCCAGAAGAGCAAGATAAGCCAGAGATCTAGATTTAGTCGACTTTGCCATTATGAAGAAAGCTTTGACACCAATTCAGACACTAATAGAGTTTCTTGAGCACCTTTGGTCATATCTTTAAGAGTGACTGTCTTGTCTTTAAGCTCCTGGTCGCCGATGATGGCAACGAAGGGGATGCCTTTTTTGTTGGCATATTTAAGTTGTTTTTGTATTTTGGTGTTGGGGTCTGGATAGAGTTCTGTGTTGATGCCAGCATCTCTTAGTTGTTGAGAGACAGCAAGTGAGTAACTCAAGCTATTAGAGTCTAGAGGGGATATGAGAACAGAGGATAGCGTTGAAAACTGAGGAGCTATGCCAAGTTGAATGGCGGCTTCCAGAGTGCGATCAAAACCAAGACCAAATCCGGTGGCAGGTACTTCTTGCCCTGAAATATCTAGCACTAATTTGTCAAAACGCTCACCGCCTAGAACTGAGCCTCCATCAAATCCTGGAATAACTACTTCCCAGATTGGGCCTGTGGAGTAGGAGAAGGATCGAGCAATGGTTGGGTCGAATTGATACCAGTCGCTGGGGAATCCAAGCTGTTTTAGATAATCGAGAATGGTGTTAATGGTTTGATTAGGCTTAAGATTTTGAATGGTTTGTAGATACTGCTTGGCGTCGTTTTCGTTAATACCTTTGCCAATCATTTCTTTGATAACACCGGATGGTCCAATTTTGTTCAATTTGTCGATAGCGGCGATAGCGGGGTAGGGGATATCCTTAAGGAGTTGACGGTCGTTGATAAGAACTTTGGCCTTAGGGAAACCAAGGCGTCTGAAGATATCAAGACTTAAGGCAATAAGCTCTGCATCGGCAAGAGGGGAGTCAAGACCAAAGATATCGGCATCGCATTGGAGAAATTCGCGATAGCGGCCTTTCTGTGGCTTTTCGGCTCTAAAGGCGGGTTGGATTTGATAACGTTTGAAAGGGAAGGCTAGTTGTTGACGGTTTTGGCCAACAAAGCGGCAGGTGGGAACGGTTTGGTCGTAGCGAAGGGCGACTTGTCGGCCTCCCTGATCCTCGAAGGAAAAGAAAAGTTTTTCATCCTCACCAATTTGACCTGAGAATAGACCTAGGGATTCAAGGGTAGGAGTTTCGATAGGATCATATCCCCAGAGTTCAAAGATGCGGCGGATCTTCTTTTCTAGCCATTGTCTTTGGAGAGCTTGGCTGGGTGGAAAGTCACGGAAACCTTTAAGAGTAGTGGCTTTGAGATTGTTGTTGGTCATGTTTAGATTGTATCAGGAGAACTGATAAGTAATTTATAAAATTTTGAGGCTTGGTTAATATTTTTAATTGGAACATATTCATTAGGCTGGTGAGGGCAAGCAGGATCACCAGGTCCATAGGTGGTACAAGCAATTTGGTTAAACGTTTGCCAGAGCATTTGCAGATCTACGTAACCTCGATTGTTGGGGTTGATGAATTTGGGATTATTTACCAACCGGGTAACTTTTAAGAGATCCTGTTTCTTGGTTATCCATGCACCTAAATCATGGCGAATCTTGGTTTGGATAAGCTTAAGCCCATTTTTTTCAAGCTCTGATCGTAGAAGTTTGACAACCTGTTTGGCGGTGAGTGATTGATTGGCTGGCCGGATATCGATAATGATTTCGGCAATGTCAGGAATGATGTTGCCTTGACGACCAAGTTCAAGTTGGCCTTGTTGGTTAAATCCTTGATTTTGTCCACCAGATAGGTAGGCTAGATTAAGTGTAGATGCACCTAATTCTGGCGATGAGTAGGTTTTAATTTTTCTGGTTAGTTGTTTTATAGCTGTAGTGGTGTTAGTGATAGCGTTGATACCTGAGTCGGGGTTGGCTGCATGACCAGATTTACCTTTAATGATGGCGGAAAACTCGATGAGGCCTCGGCAGGCGTAACCAAAAGCACAATCATCACCATCAGCCGAGACGATTAACTGGGGTTGTATTTTGTTTTGGTACTCTTGGGTGAACCGCTGCATGCCGGCAAAATCATATTCTTCGTCAACATAGAATAGAATCATTAGTTCGGTAGCTGGTTTTTTCTTTGGCAGACTACTTAATATGGCGGCAAGGCCTGATTTCATGTCACTAGAGCCAAGGCCAATAATGGTATTGTTTTTTTGGATTGGTTGAGTTGGTGATGTCTGCCAGTTGGCTGATGGTTGGACAGTGTCTAGGTGGCCGACAAGTAGTAGTTTTGGAGACATAGATGAGTAGGCGATAACGTTGAATCGGTTATTTTCTACATTTTGTTTAACAGTGGTTAACCAGGAGATCTTGGATAAGTATTGGTAGACATATTCGGCAATTTCCCGTTCGTTGGTCGAGCTGTCGACGTAAGAGGGAATGGAAATTAGTTTTTTAGTTAGGTCAACTGCATTCATTTTTTTGTATGTAATTGGTAGTTGGATAAGGAGTGATGTGGTATTACACCACTCCTTATCGGTTAGAAGTTAGTGATCACCGAACATGGTGATGACCTCCTTTCTATCTATGTCTGACATCAACTGTCAGACTAGGGGTGGGTGAGGGGAGTTGAACCCCCAGCCTCATGCTCCACAGGCATGTGCTCTGACCAGGTTGAGCTACACCCACCATGAGGACAAAAAAGCCCCCGTTTTCCACCTACTACGTGCGTAGTAAGTGAAGAACGAGGGCTATCTTGTTGGATTTTGACCAACAAAAAAGGACCCCGCGGTCCCATCTTCATTCTGCCAAGTTATGAGCATGGCAGCTCTTGGTCCCGACTCGGTTACCCAACTGGGTGACATCAGGTGTGATCCTTTGTACGGCGATGACTTCCGTCTGGTATTTGGCCAGCAGCTTGTGAGGCGTGACTCTCACTTAGCGCTTTATAGACTATCTGTTAAAGTGGTTGTAAGTTTAAATGAATAAAGAGGGAATGTCAAGAATTGTGGTTATTCAGCACAGTCGGCTGGACAAGTTTCGGGTGTTTCTGGATCGGGACAGTCCATGCCAAAACAAGCAACATTCTGGCAAATGCCGTCGCCGCAAGTGGAGGCTTGTTCTTCGGTTGGTGTTTGAGTCGGGTTGTTGGGATCAAGAGGGAAGACAATAAGGGTGTTTAGGGTAACGGTGTCTCTTGATTCGTTGACAGTGAAGATGACGGTGGTTCTTTGGTTGGGCTGTAAATCAGAAATCTCTTGAGCTTGACCATTAAGAAGGATGTTAGTTTTTGAGGTAATATCAAGAGGTTCTTCAAGTTCTGGGTGGGAGTTTAGTAGGGTAATGGTGTCGTTGTCTAGGTCAATATCGGTTATGGTTGCGTAAGCTACTTGGACGTAAATACTGGGTTTGGTATAGGTGTCTAAGATAATGCGGTCGGCTTGAAGTAAAGTAGAGGAGCTGGGTTGGCCGATGGCGATAATGTAGCTGTTTATCTCAAGGTCATCAGAGTCTATGGATTTGCCAGACTTAGTAAGTTGTGTTTCACTGGTGAAGCTAACCTGGTGAAGATATTCGGCGGTAGTGTCTGGGTTGACTCTGACAGTGATTTGGGACTGGGTGAGTGAGTCTATTACTCCAACTACGGCTTTAAGCTGACTTTGTTCAACGACCTCCTGAGCTGTGTCAAGATTTTCGTCCAGAGCTTTTTTAATACGGTCTTGGAGAGATTTCTCGATTTCTTCTTTGGTGCTTGAAGAGGTAGCTTCGTCTTCTTGAGCAAGAGTTAGGTTGAGTGGCAGCAGAGCGAGGGTGATAATGAGAAGAAGAAGGATTGTTAAGGTTTTGATCGGGTTATGGTTCATGTTAGTTTTCGTCATTTGATTGAGTGTCATCGTCGCTATCTGACTCAGTAGGAGGCGAGGTATAAACCAGATTGAGATACGAGTCTTGGCGTTGGCCTGATGGGGTAATTGAGGTTACTTGAATTAAGTTTCCGCCGCGGATTAGAGTAATGGATTGAGAAAAGGAGCCGTCTTCGTTGATGTCTGGAACTAGATGGTCATCTTCAGTGATGATAACAAGGGCGTTTTGGGGATCAGTTTGACCACTGATGGTAGCTTGGGGAGTATAGAAGATATCTCCATCTTGGGGAGAACTGACGGTTAGGGCCTGGTTGTTTGACGGGGAGTTTTCAGTTTGGCTTTGATTGGTTTCTTCAGTCGGGCTATCAGTATAGGTGGAGGAGGCTTGGTTGGCGGTGTAAATACCGTAAACAAGGATAGAGCCTAAAATAAGGCCAAGTATGATGGCAATGAGGACTTCCTTGCGCATAGCAGGCCAGAGTATACAAGCTTCGGGGTTGAGGTGCAAGCTGATTGGTCAATTTTAAGTGTGATATATTGATTGGGATGGATATTAAGTATTTGGGCCACTCCAGTTTTAAGATCAGAGGCAAGTCAGGGAGTGTGGTAACTGATCCTTTTGATAGCAAGATGGTAGGGGTGGATTTCCCGAGAGTATCGGCAGAGATTGTGACGGTGTCTCATAATCATGAGGATCATAATCAGGTAAGTAAGGTTAGTGGAACATCTAATAGGAGTGAACCATTTGTGATTGATAGAGTGGGTGAGTATGAGGCAAGCGGGATCGGAGTGATCGGGGTAAAAAGTTGGCATGATGATGAGGAAGGATCAAAAAGAGGTGAGAACATTATTTATGTAATACAAATAGAGGGAGTGATTGTGGCTCATTTGGGTGATTTGGGCCATGTGTTGAGTGATAAGCAGGTGTCAACGATTGGTCCGGTTGATGTATTGTTGTTGCCGGTGGGAGGTACGTACACGCTGGGACCTGGTGATGCTGTTAAAGTGATTGAACAGCTGTCACCATCAATTGTGGTGCCGATGCATTATAGAGTGAAGAGCTCGACTGAGTCCTTTAAAGACTTGGTAACGGTGGATGAGTTTTTAGAGAAGGCAGATTATGGTGGTGTAAGGAGAGAGGAAAAGCTGTCATTGAGTAAGACGAGTTTGCCGGAAGAGACTGAGATAGTGGTTTTGGAGGTTTAGTTGTATTTTTGTGGATTATAAAGTTGTGTAGTGGCAAAAATAGTGTAGATTGGTGTTTAAGATGAGTAATGATGTCAGAGTACCCCCACATTCCAAAGATGCCGAGAGGTCAGTATTGGGTTCTTTGTTGATGTCTAAGGATGCAATGATTGAGGTGGCTGAGTTGCTTAAGGAGGACATGTTTTATGAGGATGCACACCAGCATATCTATGAGGCGATGAGCACGCTTTATGAGAATCGAGATCCGATTGATGTCGTGACGGTATCTGAGTGGTTGAAGCGCAAGAAATGGTTAAAGGGCGTGGGGGGGGTGAGTTATTTAACTGAGTTGGTTAACAGTGTGCCGACGGCGGCTCATGCGGCAGGGTATGCCAAGATCGTCAAGGATCATTATGTAAAAAGGCAGATGATTGAAGCTGCTTCTGAGTTGGTGACGCTAGCTTTTGATGAGGGAAGTGAGACAGAGAACGTGCTTGATCAAGCAGAGCAAGCTGTTTTTTCACTTAGTCAGAGAAATGTAAAGAGAGGTTTTGTTCACGTAAAGGATGCTTTGGCGGAGAGTTTTGACAGACTTGACGAGCTACACAAAGCAGCGGGGGGGATAAGGGGGGTGCCGACTGGTTTTAAGGACTTGGACTCGGCCTTGGCGGGAATGCAGGAGAGCAACTTGCTTATCTTAGCAGCCAGGCCGGGCATGGGTAAAACCTCTTTGGCTTTGAATATGGCCAGACACGTAGCGGTTGATTTAAAGATACCGGTTGGGTTCTTCTCATTGGAGATGAGTAATCTTGAGTTGGTGGATCGCTTGCTGGTTGCGCAGGCTGATATTGATGCGTGGAAGATGAAGACAGGGAACTTAAAGGCAGATGAGTTTACGAGATTGTCTGAGGCAATGGGAGTATTGGCCGATAGTCCTTTGTTTATTGACGATACGCCTGGTATATCTATTCTGGAGATGAGAACAAAGGCAAGAAGGTTGCAGGTGGAGTATGGAGTGAAGATGATAATGATGGACTATTTGCAGTTGGCGACAGCGTCAGGACGTTTTGATGGTAGAGTGCAGGAGGTACAGGCGATTTCACAAGGATTAAAGAATCTAGCTAGAGAGTTAAAGGTACCTGTAGTAGCGTTATCCCAGTTGTCTAGGGCAATTGAGCAGAGAGGAACTAAGGTACCTCAACTATCTGATTTGAGGGAGTCTGGAAGCATTGAGCAGGATGCTGATGTGGTGATGTTCTTATATAGGGAAAGTGATGAGGATCTGGAAACTTACAAGTTAAATATTGCCAAACACAGGAATGGTCCATTAAAAACGATTGACTTAAGATTTAGAGGTGATCGGATCAGCTTTTTTGGGGTGGATAGAAAAAGGTCCAATTGATGGCTAAAGATTGATTTTTGAGTTAAAATTGGGGGGTGAGTAAAAGTGCTTTTGGTTTTTTTAACAACCTTTAAGTCTTTTTAGTCTGCCTGGATGGCGGAACCGGTATACGCGCAGGTCTCAAAAACCTGTGGAGGCAACTCCTTGTGGGTTCGATTCCCACTCCAGGCACTATTATTGATTAGCATATTGAATGGCTATGGCAACAATCGATGTAAACAAATTAAAGATGGGGGTGACTTATGTAGATGATGATGGTCAGCCGTATAGGGTGATGAGTTTTGATTTTCATAAAATGGGAAGAGGGAAGGCTAATATCAAGGTGAAAGCGAGAAACTTGATGACTGGGGCGATTATTAATAAATCATACTTGTCAGGGGGAAGGGTAGAGAGCGCTGATTTAACCAAAACCGAGATGCAGTATTTGTACAGCGACGAGGAAAAAGCTTACTTTATGGATCCTTCTAGTTATGAGCAGATTGAGATTAAAAAAGAGGTGTTGGGCGATGATCTAGAGTATTTGGTGGAGGGTAAGAATGTATGGATGGTGAGCTGGGAGGAGAAAGTTTTGGGAGTAGAGTTACCGCCGTCAGTGGAGATGAAGGTGGTCGAGACTGAGCCTTGGATTAAGGGGAATAGTGCTACCAATGTATACAAGCCGGCGACGTTGGAAAGCGGGTTGGTAATCCAGGTACCCTTGTTTATCAAGACCGGAGACACCGTCAAGGTAAATACAGCAACCACTAGCTATGTGTCCAGGGTTAGTTAAGGATAGCTTTGAAAAAAGTTTTTTCTAGAGAAGGGGACTATCGTAAGAAGTAGATGGCGATGATGATGAGAATTTGAGGGATAAGGCCTGGTAGTTTATCTGGGATTGAGTTGTGGAAGCGGTGATGAAAGTTGTTGAAGGGTTTTAAGAAGACTGGTTCAAAGTTAAGAAAGTTTCTTGGGAATTCTACAAAATCGGGAAGGAGGCCAATAAACCAGCCAACCCATGGCCAGATACTGAAAGGCTGACCATATTGGAAAAAAAGGTAGACGATGAGAATAGAGAGAGGAAAATCTAGAAAAAGTTCTTGATAGAAGGCGTTTTTTTTGGTTTTGTGGCCATTACTGATACCCTGACCAACATCCCAGTGTTTAATATAGTCTTCAAGATAATGTGAGCCTAGGGCAAGGGGAATGGAGATAATAGGATAGGGAATCTTGGTGGTAATAAAGGCGGCTGTGGTGGCGTGGGTAACGGATAACATAACTTGAGGGTCTTTTTCGAGTATAGCAAAATAGTGATGAAATAGAGTAGGGGAGTGATTTGGTTTTATTGGCTGGGTGTTTTATGATAGGAACATGCTACCAGTGATACTTAAAGTAGGAAGAGTTGAGATATCTAGTATGGGATTGATGCTAGTGATTGGTGTACTGATGGGTCTGTTCGTGGCGTGGAAAAAGGCGAAGGAGTCTCATGTTGAGGATAAGTTTTTTCTGGACAGTGCATTTATGAGTTTGTTTTGGGGTTTGGTGGGGGCTAGAGTTGGGTACATCCTGACTCATTTTGGTGAGTTTGGTTTTAGCTTACTTAAGTGGTTGTGGCTGAGTAATTATGTGGGGTTGTGTTGGTGGGGTGGGTTGATTGCGGGGGTAGGGTATCTGTGGTGGAGATTGAGAGACAGTGAAGAGGATGTTTTTTTGTGGCTTGATTATGTAAGTTTGGGTGTGGCGGCAGCTTTGCCGTGGGGTTTTTTAGCGGCATTTTTGAACGGAAGTTATTTAGGGGCTGAGACACAGGGTTGGTGGGGTGTTAATTTTCCGGGTTATGAAATGAAATTGGTACCGGTTCAACTGATCATGTTAGTTATTAGCAGCGTCTTTTTCTTGTGGTGGTGGAGGATGGAGGGAGAGTACAGGACTTTGTCATGGTATCGAGCGGGAAGGGTTGCGGCCAGAACTGGATTTCTATGGTTTGGTTGGTTGGTGTTTTTGGGTTTGAGTTTTTCTATGGCGAGTTTGTTTAGGGGTGAGCAGACCCAGGTGTTTGGAGTGGCCTTAGATATGGTCATGGGGTTATTATTAATAGGCATTGGAGTGGTAGGAATATATCAAAGATCAGGAAGAAGATTTTGGGAGGATATATCAAGGTTAAAGCGAAGAAAGGGTAGGCAAGAAACTTTTAAAAAGTAGGAGGGTGGTGTAAACTAGGATAATGGCTGAAATTAAAAGCAAGGTTAGACAAGTGGTTAGGTTTCCTTCGTGGGTGTTAAAACCAATTAAGGACTATCTTCTTAATGAGGAAAAGAGATTAAAGAGGCAGAAGAAATCGTTGACAAAGGAGGATCCGTTTTCTGATACAGATAGGGTTGATAACAATGCAGCAGTTGATACTGAGGTAGCTGAACAGATGGGGCATGAGCGAGTCCAGGCAATTAAGCTGGAGGTGGATAAGGGCTTGATTAATATCAGGAAGGCTTTAACAAGGATTAAGGTGGGTAGTTATGGTACTTGTGCTAGATGTGGCAAGCTTATTGATACTGATAGGTTAGCTATTAATCCAACAGCTGAGTATTGTGTTGAGTGTGAGAAAAAAATGGAGTCTGCTAAGCTTAAATAGTTTTGGTTTGGTATTGTTGCTGGTTGATTTTTTAAGCAAGCGTTGGTTTTGGAGTAGGGGAGAGTATGTTGAAAATACGGGGGTGTCTTTTGGGTGGCAGTTTGGGACTGATTGGTGGTGGATATTGGTATTTGTCTGTTTATGTTGGTGGTGGCTGAGACTTAAAGATGAGAGTCGGGTAGGGGAGAGAGTGATAATTTTGGGTGGAGTGGCTAACCTGATTGATCGTTTTGCTTATGGACGGGTGATTGATTGGATAAACTTGGAGTTTGTGGGTTTGTGGATTAACCTGGCTGATTTGTATATTAGCGCTGGGCTTGGGATAATGCTGATGGATTATTGGCGATTTAGAAATAAGCAGGTTAATGAAAATAAAGAAGCTTGAGATTCCGGTTTTGTATGAGGATAATGATTTGCTGGTGATAAACAAGCCGGCGGGAATCGTGGTAAATAGGAGTGAGACGGCTGGAACAACAGTGCAGGATTGGGCAGTAGATAAACTAGGGATTGGTGAGGCTACGGGTGAGTTGATGCGGGCTAGGGGTGGATTAGCACATCGATTGGATAAGGAGACAAGTGGTTGTTTGTTGATAGCTAAAAATGAGGAGAGTTTAAAGGAATTGATGCGCCAATTTAAGGCTAGAGAAACAAAAAAAAGTTACGTGGCTTTAGTACACGGTTGGCTGGAACCAAATGAGGGGGTGATACGACTACCAATTGCCAGAGATGCGCTTTGTCGAGAAAAAAGGAAGGTGAATTATGAGGGTAAGCAGGCGGAGACGAGGTGGCAGGTGATAAAACTGCTAACTAAAGAGGGTGGTAGATATAGCTTAGTGAGATTGTGGCCGAAAACTGGTCGAACACATCAGATACGAGTTCATATGAAGCACTTGAAACATCCTTTATTTGCCGATTTGATGTATTTGGGTAAGAAAGCAAAGGTTGATCGCGAGATATTGTCTCGACATTTTTTGCATGCGGAAATAATTGAGTTTAACCATCCGCGAAGTGGAGAGAGAATGGTGATTAAGGCTGAATTACCCGCTGATCTTGAGAAAGTGTTGGTAGATTTTGATATGGTTTGATAGAGGGGTGTAGGTTCTGGTAGAGTGAAAGGATGAGGCGTGATTATGGTAGGGGAAAGAGTAATTCAGGAAGGAGTGGGTGGTGGTTGATGGCTACCGTATTGATATTGTCGATACTAGTGTTTGGGTGGTTGGTGTTTGAGAAGGGTAGGTCAAAGTGGGGTGAGAATCGTTTTTATATTACTGCAGTAGTTGAGGATGAGTGGATAAGGGTGGTAGGGGTTAATTCAAGGGCTAAGAGAGCGGTTGAGGTGGTCATTCCTGGCGAGGTGATGGTTCCTTTGGTGGGTACCCAGGGTGAGTTAAAGGTAAAATCTTTATGGCGATTTGGTGAGAGTGAGGGAAGACCGGAGGAGATGGTAAGGCGAAGTTTAGAGAGTTGGATGGGGGTTAAGATTGATGCGGTTTGGCGAGGTGATGCAGCTTTTGAATGGAGTAGAGTTTGGTCTGGAATGGCGGAGAGCAAGTGGGATAGTTTTAGTACAGTTAAGGCATGGAACGAGTTAAGAGATGATCAAAGGGAGAGTTTGCGGATCCCGTCGAGATTGACAAGTATGAAGGTAACTCCAGATGGCCAGACTGAGGTAAGGGTAGATAAAGGAGGATTATGGGCATGGATGGAAGGGTTATGGGCAAGTCCGGCGATACTGGCTGAAAGTTTAAGTTTTGAGGTGATAAACGCAAGCGGTGAGCCGGGTATGGCTAGATTGGTGGAGCAGATGATTAAGTCGGCTGGAGGAGTGGTGGTGTTGGTAGATACGGCTGAGGTTGAGGATGGTTTGTGTTGGTACGAGAGCGGGGGTGAGAGTGAGTCTGTGAGTATTGATTGGCTTGAAAGACAGATGGGTTGTGGAGAGAGAACTGGGAATAGGGTGGGTGGTGATGTGAGGGTGGTAATAGGAAAGGAGTGGGCGGAAAGGTACAGATAGGGATAGTGATGAAACGGGGAGGTTTTTTTAAGTCTCTGACTCGGGTAGTTCGAGAGGAACTTCGGCGATGGGGTCAGTGGGGAGAAGAGCAAAATAGTTTTTGGTGTCTTTTAAAGGAAATGAGGGAAGACCTTTGAGACGTTTTGATTTATGGATTTCTCTGATAAAGATTTCTATTTGAGAGCGGGAGATATTTCTGATGGCAGCTTCGTATTTGTTGCCGAGTTTGATAAGGCGGAGTAAATAGCGGGATAGATCGTCAGGAAGTGAGCCGATGCAGGTGCCTTGCGTAGTGAAAACACTGATACGGCGCCTGTAAGGCTTTAAAATGACTACCTGTGAAGTATCAAGAGAGTTGATGACTTGCTTTGGGGCTAGTTTGGTTAATGAAGCAGTTTTCGTTTTACCTGGTTCCTCAATGAAGCTGAATGTTTTTTGAGGATGTGAGTTGGTGATGTCTGATGATGGAGTACGAGGTGGAGACTTTTTAATACGAGAGAGGTTGGAGATGGCAATGTTGTTAAAGCGGTCAAGTTTTAGGACTTTTTGGTAGGTTTTTTTAGCCTTGTCTGGCTCATATGATTTTTCGTAGGCTTTGGCTAAACGATTAAGGGTGGGGATGTCGTTGGGTTTGTGCTGGAGAATGTGAAGATTGAGATCGATGGCTTCGGTCCAGGATTGAGAAAGGGCTGCCTTGATAGATTTGTTGATAAGGTCTGGCAGGTTAGGATTCATAAGCTGAAGGAAAATGTAAATGATTGTGGAGATGACGTCAAGGGTTAATTGTTGAGGTGCTATAATACTGGGCATGTCAGGACACAGTAAATGGTCAACTATTAAACACAAGAAGGCAGTTGTTGATGCCAAGAGAGGTAAAACGTTCACAAAAGTTGCTCGAATGATCACGATTGCGGTAAAGGAAGGAAACAGTGGTGATCCTGCGATTAATCCGACGCTGCGATTGGCAATTGATAAAGCTAGGGAAGCTAATATGCCCAATGACAACATTAGAAGAGCGATTGATCGGGGATTGGGAAAGGGGAGTGAGGGGAAGATGGAGGAGATTGTGTATGAGGGTTATGGAGTGGGTGGTGTAGGAGTGATTGTGAAGGTATTAACTGATAATCGGAACAGGACATCAGCAGAGATTAAAAATATATTTGATAAGAATGGGGGAAGTTTGGGTGCGCCTGGGTCGGTTGCTTATTTAAAAACAATTGAGCCAACACCTAAGATAACGCTTGAGGGTAAGGATAAGGATGCAGCTGAGAGACTGATTGAGACTTTGGATGAACATGATGATGTGGTTGAGGTCTGGAGTAATTTGGCTTAAGCTAGAGGGTAGTAATGACTAAACGGTTTAAGTTTGTTTTAGCTTCTGGTTTGATGGCGTTGTTATTGTGGGCAATGCAGTTTGTAGTGCCAGAACATAGGTTGCAGGTAATTATTGTGGCAGTGGTTTTGTCTTATTTGTTGTCTGTGTGGGTGCTTTTTGAAGATTTAAAAGGGGTTGAGTGGATTACGATTATTATTTTGCCGGTGTTTTACACCCTTGGGGCGGGTTTGTTTTCTTTGTTTTTGCCTGAGTCGGTACCACGGATTTTGGGTCAACGACTTGAGGCTGATGTAGCGAGGTTGGTGGCGAGTTTGATTCGGGCGTTGTTTTGGGTCGGATTTGGCCTGGGTTACTATGCTATTTATTTAACTGAGAATATTTTTAGTGTGGCGGCAATACGGACGATTCAGCTGTTGAGAGCAGCTCATGCGGTAGGTTTTTTGTTGACCTTGTTAGTGGGATTGTTTTTGTTTCATGCGTTGGTTTCATTTAAGTTGCCATTCTGGGCTTTGTCGTTGTTGGCGGGTGGTATGTCTCTGCCTCTTTTCTTGCAGGGCAACTGGTCGATGCAACTAAAGGAAGGGTTAAGTAGACGGGTTTGGCTTTATTCATTGGTCGGCGCATTAATCGTGGCTGAGGCGGCTTTGGCTCTTGCTTTCTGGCCGGTTGAGGGATTGACGGCGGCCTTAATGCTGGTGACAGTGATGTATGTGGTGTTAGGTTTGTCACAGCAGTACCTTTCGGGGAGGTTGTTTAAAAATCAAATGAATGAGTATGTGGCTGTGGCGGTGATGGTGCTTTTGGCAAGTTTTTATATTACAAGTTGGCGTTAATTTTTTTAGGACGCGGGTATGGAGTAGGGAAGACCTATAGTCTATGCGGGAATTGTAATTATCCTATAACATTACAGTACAGCAGGCTTGTCCGGTCTTGTTGATTTAGCCATGATTTGAGGCTAGCAATACAAAAAATTTATGGCACTAGATCTTGAGGGGGAGAGAGGAGTCTAAGGGTAGATAATTTAGCCTTAATTGATACAGTTTGATCGATATGTGGAAAACTATAGGTATTTTTTCACGATTTCCACGGGATATAGAAGGTAAGAGCCTTAGGTCATCTGGGGGGAGATTAGCCTTGTTTTGTTAGATAAATATTTAGTTGTTGGTTTGTGTCGTGGATATTTTTGATGGACATACATCTTCACTTCCCTACTTGTTCGAGAGTCGTTTCGGACTAGGAGATTGTGTCGTACAATGTTACTTTTACGACATGGTGTGGTGCAAAGGTGGTGGAGAAGTGCCAAGTAGTCCCCAACGATGGATTGAATAAAAACCCGAAAGATTTTCGGTCTTAACAAGCATGACTATACTCCCCGGTTTTTGTGCCACTAGTTATGGCTTTGTGCCTGGTTCGCCTTTTTGAATAAAAACCCGAAAGGATTTTTGAGTTTTCTTACATCAGTAATTGGATATTATCTGATTAAGCCATTTTGCCTAAAATGCCTATATATCAATGTATTCTCGAGGTAATGAGATAGCTTGCATGTGTCTGGAAAGCCTTCTGAAGGCATTAGAAGCGGTCGTAGGCATGTAGGCCATGCTTTTTGAGGCTAGGACTGTACGAGTTGTGTTGTTTATTGCCAGAGTGTGGTTGTCGAGTGTAGTGGTGGCTTTAAGGTCGTTTGTGTGCGGATGATAAGGAGTGTTGGCTGTTGTCTTGATCATATCCTTCTTAATTTCATGACTAGCCTATTCGACTATAGATATGATTTGGAAATGTGAACGCTTAGATATTAATGATATAGATAGGCAAACTAGGTAAGTAAGGATTGTTTATGTAATTTATGGTGGATAAATGATTAGTTAGTTTTTAATTTTCTTGTTTCTTTAACCACATAGGCGAAAAATATCGTTTATATATTATGGGATATATAACCCTTTGAGTCTTTATTGGATATTTAAAGGGAATATGGGCAGAAGACTCCCCTCTCCCCTATTGAAGATAGGGAGAATTTTGACGACTTAGAAAATAAAAAATTAGAAATATTGGAAGCTGTGGACTGCAATCAGAATGGTGCCTGTAGCTACTAGTACGACCTTGAAGTACTGGTGGGCAATCTTGTGCCTGAATTGTTCAGAGGAAATAAGGTAGAAAAAGGCGAAGATTAAGGCTAATCCTAGCAGGATGATTTGGAATTGTCCTGAGAAATTGGATAGTAAGAGGAGGGTAATAAGGATGGCGGGGATGACATGGAAGTAATGAGTTTTGTTTTTTATACCGTCGACATTAACGATGGAGGCAGTATTGTTGATGTTTGAAAGGCGATCGACCTTGTAGTCTCTGATTTCGCTGTAGAAATCGGAAAGAACGGAGAAACTAAAGGCGATTAGAGCTACCAGGTAGATCTTGGGATTTAGTTCAAGGCCAAAGCCAATGGCGGTAATGAGGATCTGGGCTGTACCTAAAAAGAGACCGTGGGAGACTAGGTCAATGATAGGCATGGATTTAAGCCTGACTGATTTATATGAGTATAGAAAGCCCAATAGGAGGCAGGTCAGTGCAATTATTCTGGCTAGTTTGCCAAATGGCCAGACTAGGAGAATTGAGATAATAGCTAGAAGAGTGGTAAAAACAAGACCTTGAGAGCGGGTGATTAGTTTTGCGCTGATGGGGTTTCTTAAGCGTTTTTTGGGGTCTAGAGCGTCATCGGGTGCATCCTCAAGATCATTGATAGCGAAGGAAAAAGCAGTGATAAAGAGATTTGTTAAAAAAAGGTGGGTAAAGGTAAAAGGGTTGATGGTCCCCTCAATAAAAGTAGTCATTAAGCTGACAGTGGCGAATGATTGGGCAAAAAAATCATTGACACGGGTGAGTTTGTAGAAGCCTAGTAGTTTTGTTTTCATAAATAAAGATTATATGCCTCAAGCTGCTGTTTGTAACCAAGCATAGTGTCGCACATTGTTGATTTGTGGCGACAGGTGTGCTAGAAATTATCAAGGGTCTCCCCTACCCTAGTGATGAAACAGACAAAGAAAACAAAAGAAGATTTTGAATTAAAAAAATTAATTAATCGGTTTATCGCCCACCTTGAGGTTGAACGGAATTACTCAAAATATACGTTAAGAAACTATAGGTTTTACTTGACTCGATTTAGGAAGTGGTTTGAAAAAAAATACGAGCAGGAATATGTTAATCGCTTAACGGCTGAGATGGTTAGAAGCTATCGATTGTGGTTGAGTCGTTATGAGGATGAGAAGGGCCAGACCTTGTCAAGAACAACGCAGAGTTATCACGTAATTGCTCTACGAGCTTTTTTAAAGTACTTAAGTAAGAAAGGGATTAAGAGCTTGTCTCCTGAGAAGGTAGAGCTGCCTAAGGCTGAGGGTCGAAGAATTAGGTTTTTGAGCCGTGAACAGATTGAGAGACTGCTTGACCAGCCGCTGACATCAGAGCCTGAAGGATTGCGAGATAAGGCGATACTGGAGGTGTTGTTTTCAACTGGTTTGCGGGTTAGTGAACTGGCTAAATTAAATAGAGAGGATATTGATATTAAGAGTCGAGAGTTTGGGGTGGTGGGTAAAGGAAGAAGAGTAAGAGTGGTTTTTTTAAGTGAACGAGCAGCTAAGTGGTTAGAGAGATTTTTAGTGGCTAGAGACGATCATTGGCGGCCGGTGTGGATTCGGTATTCGGGAACTAAGGCGGATCCAGCGACTGCTGGTGAACAGATGAGGTTATCGGTTAGGACTATACAGAGAATTGTTGAGAAGTATCGAAGGTCGGCAAAGTTACCGATTAAAGTAAGCCCTCATGTGGTTAGGCACTCTTTTGCGACAACCTTGCTGCAAAACGGAGCAGATTTGCGTTCGGTTCAGGAGATGTTGGGACACAAGAATGTAAGCACGACTCAGGTATATACCCATGTGACTAATCCACAACTGCGCAAGGTGCACGAACGCTTTTTGAAGTAGGGAAAATGGTTTGAATGAAAGAATCTTAGACTGTAGTGATTGATGCACCAAGCTGACGGTAAACTGAGAATATATCAGGATAGCGCCGGCGAAGTATGTCTACTCCGTGAATGGTAGTGGTGACAGGATCGGCTAGAGCAGCTAGAAAGATAGCCTTGGTGGCTTGGATGACTGAGGGAGGACTGACCTCCCCACCTTTGAAGGTAACTGGTCCGGTGATGATAAGTCGTTGGGGGTCGCTGATAAAGATGTCGGCACCAAGGCTATTTAGTTCTCTGACGAACTCAAAACCATTTTCATACATCCAGTTTTGAAGAAGTAGACGCCCTTTAGTTTTGCTGGCTAAAGTGGCCATAACAGGGATGACATCAACAGGAAAGCCTGGCCAGGGCCTGGGGCTTAATTTGGGTAGTTGGGGGGCTGATAAGGGTAGGTTGGATTCTGGGTCAAGAGCCAAACCATGTTTGTTAAGCGAGACAACAAGATCCTTGTTTTGGCGGGTAACTTTGATGCCAAAGGCAGACATCCAACGGATGAGTCCGTCGACGATATCAGGCAGGTTGGCGTTTTTGATGGTAATGCGTCCGTCGGTTATACCTGCAGCTACCATGTATCCAGCAATATCAACAAAGTCAGGACTGGGAGTGAACTGGGCTCCATTTAGTTTGGGTGAGCCTTTGATAACAAGACGATTTGAGCCGATTCCTTGGATTTTGGCACCCATGTTAACAAGTAGATTTTCAAGATCGGTTACATGTGGTTCGCAGGCAGCCTCAATAAGTTCTGTTTGAGTAGATAGACCTGAGAGATACATTAAGAGATTTTCAGTAGCGGTAACACTGGCTTCCATTTGCCAGATACGTAAATGGGGGGATGGTTTTTTGGGTGCAGTTAGGATGACATGATTGTCGGCTAGTTTGATCTTGACTCCAGCTGCTTTAAAGGCATCAAGGTGAGTGGTGATGGAACGGAAACCAAGCAGACAGCCACCAGGAAGTGGAATCTGAGCTTTGCCCAAACGGGCAAGCAAGGGGCCGGCAAACATGAGCGATCCACGAAATTGCTCACCTAGCTGGCGGTCAACCTTGTGGGTTTTTAAGTTTTTGGCTTGTAGTGTAACTGTGTCTAGTTGGCGGGTGACTTTTACACCTAGAAGCTTGAGGATCTCAAGGATTTTTTCAACGTCACTGGTGGCGGGAACATGATGGTAGACAACTGGCTGGTCGGTTAGAAGAGCAGCTGGGAGGGCTGGTATGAGGCTATTTTTGTTGGGTATGGGGGTGACGGTGCCGATTAAAGGTTTACCCCCGATGATGCTAACTGTGTCGCTCATTGAGTAGAGAAGATATTTGTTAAAAATTTAGATGACCGGAGAGATATTGATGCCAGATATCGTAGAGTTCTTTGGTGGAGATAACGTCGCGGGAAACATAGTCAGCGATGGCTTGATGGTTTTTTTCGTAATAGAGTTGGCTGACCAGTAAACCCGAGACACCTTTTTCCTTAGGATTAGTGATGCCAAAGGCTCGGCAAAAGGCTTCTAGTTTAAATTGTCTACCTCCTTGGCGAAGATGGTCAGCTAAATCAATGAATTTATGCTTATTGTAGTGGTCGATTTCCATGGGGACTTTGACGCGGTTAATACCTGAGCGAATGATTAAAAAAGGCCAGTCGAATCCCCTACCGTTGTAGGTGACGAAGCGCTGATATTCTTGGGTAAGGCCCCAGAATTTGGTAAGTAAGTCTTTTTCATTGGCAAAGGTTGAGTAGGTAAAGCTGGGATTGGAGTTTTTGAGTTTTTGGTCAGTTAAGGCAAGGACCTCTCCCCTACCCTCTTGATTGATCAGGCCAATAGCCTGAACAAACCCATAGAGGGAATACAGGCCGGTTTTGGTTTTGGCTTCCTCCTCATCAGTTTGGCCCTCGATGCGGTTTAGAAAATAGTCTTGGTCCCAGGCCTCTAGTTCATCAAAAGGCTTGCCGACTGTTTCGATGTCGAAGATCATGGTGGGAATGGTGGAGAGATGGTCGGTGAAGTTTAATGAAGAGTCGATGCTGGCTTTTTGGATATTGAGGTCGATTTTGCCCTGGTACTCCCCTACTCGACCGGTGACAAGGGCAATTTTGCCAACTTCAAGAGTAACATCATCAAAGGCATCGTTCCAGACTTTGGCTTCTAGTTGACCAGTTGGGTCGCTTAGGGTGACTTGAAGATATGGGGTGTTGTTTTTGGTGGTTTTTTGAGTGACATTAGTGATGGCGAATGGATGGTCGGTAATATAGGTTCCGGCTTTAAGAGTTTTGATGGTAATCATATATTATAGGGTTTTAGTTCCGCTTATCAGTTGTACTAAAAATCAGGAGTAAACCAGGTTACTACTCGGTGGTCGTTTGGTCGATGATAGTGGTAGCGGCCACGGCATCGCCTGATTTGGGGCGCATTAAGATCACGCCCTGAGTAGGCCGTTTAAGTTGAGGGATGTTTTTGATAGGTAACTTGATGGCCTGGGCCTCCTTGGTCGTAATGATGAGATACTCGGCAGTCTGGGTGACCATCATAGCTCCGGCTATGTCACCAGTTTTGTTGTTAAGAGTAGCGACTTTGACCCCTTGGCCGCCACGTTTCTGGGTTGGGTATTCCTCAAGTGGAGTACGTTTACCAATGCCATGGCTGGTGACGATGAGCAAGTCTCTGAAGTATTTGCGGCGCTTGTCTTGAGGAGGAGTGAAGGTGGGGGCAAAGGTTTCCATACCAAGAACATAGTCATCTTGGTGGAGAGTAATACCGCGAACTCCCATGGTGTCTCGACCTGTGGGTCTAACGTCAGTTTCTGGGAAGCGGATGGATTTGCCGTGCTTGGTGACTAAAAGAATATGGTCGGAGCCTAGGGTTTGTTTAACCCAGACTAACTCATCATTGTTTTTTAGGCTAATGGCTATAAGACCGTTGCTTTTGATGTTTTTGAACTGTTTGATTGAGGTGCGTTTGACCAGTCCTGAGCGAGTGGTGAAGAAGAAGAACTGGTCGCCTAGATCTTCGATTTTTTCAGGAACGGCTAGAATAGCTTGGATTTTTTCCTCCGGATTGATGTTAATTAGATTAACAACAGCTTGTCCTTTTGAGGTACGGCTGCCTTCGGGAACATCCCAGACACGGAGTAAGTGAACCTGACCTTTGTTGGTGAAAACAAGCAGGTGGTCGTGAGTACTGGCGGCTAACAGCAGGTGCATCTCGTCTTCTTCTTTTTTGGTCATACCAGCGACACCTTTACCACCACGACGTTGGCTTCTGAAGGTAGCGGGGGGCATGCGCTTGATGTAACCAGTTTTGGTTAGTGTAACGATGGTTTCTTCCTTGGCAATTAAGTCTTCATCGCTAAATTCGTCGACAGCGTTCTTGTGAACAATGGTTCTTCGGTCATCGCCATAGGTGGTGACTAATTCGTTTAGCTCGCTGATAATGGTGTTTAAGATATTTCCAGTGTTGGTGATGAGTTTAAGGAGGGTGTCAATTCGTTTCATGAGCTCGTCATATTCATCTTGAATCTTTTGGCGTTCGAGGGCAGCTAGTTTGCGAAGCTGCATGTCGAGAATGGCTTGGGCTTGGATTTCGGTGAAGCCAAATTTGTCCATAAGGTTGGTCTTGGCTGTTTCTGAGTCAGGGCTTTTCTTGATGGTCTGGATGATTTCGTCAATATGGTCAAGAGCTTTAAGAAGTCCTTCAAGAATGTGGGCTCTAGCCCTGGCTGATCTTAGTTCGTACTGGGAGCGGCGAACGATGACGAGTTGGCGATGTTGGACATATTCATTAAGAATCTGCTTAAGAGTCATTAACCGGGGGTGCATGTCGCTGGCTAAAGCAACAAAATTGGCGGGGAAGGAGGTTTGTAGTTCGGTTTGTTTGTAGAGATTGTTTAAGACCTTTTTAGGAACGGCGTCTTTCTTCAACTCAATAGCTATGGTTAAGCCTCTTCGATCGGATTCGTCGCGAATGTCTGAGATACCATCAATTTTCTTTTTGCGGACAAGGTCAGCTATCTTGGCGATTAAGTTCGCTTTATTAACCTGGAATGGTAGTTCGGTAACTTGGATGGCGTAGTGATTCTTTTTTTCAACAATTTGGGCAACGGCGCGAATGATGATGCGGCCTCGACCGGTGGTATATACCTCTCTGATGGCATTGATGTCAAAGATTTCGCCCCCAGTGGGAAAGTCAGGTCCTTTAATGTGTTCTAGTAGATCGTCGATAGTGGCTTCGGACTCGAAATCGCCAATCAAGAGGCGGGCATCATCAGTTTCCGGGTTGTTAAGTTGTTTTTGGGTTTGCTGTGAGATGGGAGATTTGCCTTTTTTGATTAAGGAGGTGATGGCAGCGGCCACTTCTTTAAGGTTATGGGGAGGAATCTTGGTGGCCATGCCGACGGCAATACCATCAGCGCCCATTAGCAAAAGATTTGGAAGTAAGGCTGGCATGACAGTGGGCTCTTGCTGTGAGGCATCGAAGTTGTCGGCGAAGGGAACAGTTTCTTTTTCAATATCCTTAAGTAACTCTTGAGAGATTTTGGTAAGACGAGCCTCGGTGTAACGCATCTGGGCTGGAGGGTCACCATCGATAGAGCCAAAGTTTCCTTGACCGTCGACTAATGGATAGCGCATGGAAAAGTCTTGAGCGAGCCTAACCATGGCATCGTAAACTGAGGAGTCACCATGGGGGTGGAACTTACCTAAGACCTCACCGACAACGCGGGCAGATTTTTTGTATGGACTTTTGTGAGAAATACCAGCGTCGTGCATGGCATAAAGAATGCGGCGGTGAACTGGCTTTAGGCCATCTCGAACATCTGGGAGGGCGCGGGAGACGATAACACTCATGGCATAGTCGACGTACGCTTGTTCAACTTCTTTGACTAAGCCAACAGTTTTGATCTGACCATACTCAGTTTGGGTGATGGTATCGATTTGGTCACCGTTAGTTATTGGGGGAAGATTTGATCTGATATCTTGGTTTTCTTTGGCCATATTGATGGTAATTTAGTTATTTATTGGTGTTGTCTAGCGCCTTTTCGATGGCGGGGGCAATTTCTTTCTTGCGAGATAGTTTGGGACCGATGTCTATAAGGTTGTTGTCTACAGATGAGGAAAAGGCTGATTGGGCAACATTATTCTCTTCGTCTGAAGCCAAGAGTAGTTTGGTGTTGGCGTTTAAGATATCGCTGATGGCAAGAAATGCAAGGTCAACATGTTGCTCTTGTTTGACTTGTTTAAGGGCGGCAAGTAACTCAGGTAACCTTTTGGAGATTAGTTCTTGTTGTTCAACGGTTTCAATTTGGCCGATGAAAGTTCGTTTGGCGAAATCAAACACCTTGTAGTCATTTTTAACAATAGATATGGCGTCAAGACTATCTAAGTTTGATTTGGCTTTAAAAATTTCTAGGGTGAGGGAGTCTAGATTTTCAATGTTTGCCAGCTTGGCTAATTTCCGGGCAGCATGTCTGTCTTTATTGGTGGTAGTAGCAGACTTTAGGCCAACGGTGTCGGAGAGGATTGCTGAGAGCATGAGTGCAGCCAAGGTTGGAGAGATGGAAAGATTGTAGCGAGTAAATTTGTAATAGATGATGGTATTGGTTGATCCCCAGGGCTTGGTAGTGACCGAGATGGGTTGGTTTAGATTTAGGTTAAGCTTGTGATGGTCGATGACACCTGAGATTTGATCTGGATCGATTCCAGGTAGTCTTTGGTCTTCTTCATTATGGTCTACTAAAAGGATTTGATCTTCTTGTTTGATATCTTTGGCACTAATGATTGGTGGTGGTGTTTGATTAAATTTGTTAAGGACATACTCGGTCTCTGGATTGATGGGGTCAGCGATGACTGGAGTTCCGGTGGGATCGCCAATTTGCTTGAAAAAGTCAGCTAAAGAGATGGCGGCGACGACTGAGTCGAGATCGGGTTTTTGGTGACCAATGATGTAGTGCTTCATTTAATTAAAGTCTAATTTTTAGATATCTAAAGTGGCGAATTTGGCGTTTGTTTGAATAAACTTGCGTCGGGGAGGTACGTCTTTACCCATCAAAACATCGAAGGCATCATCAGCTTTACTGCCATCCTCGATGGTAATTTTTTTCAGGATTCTGGTTTCTGGATTCATGGTGGTTTCCCAAAGTTGTTCTGGGTTCATTTCACCTAAGCCCTTAAAGCGTTGAACGTTGTATTTTTTGTCTTGATATTTTTGTTTAACTATTTTGTCTCTTTCGGAATCACTGAAGGCATAATCGAAGTCTTTGCCTGATGAAATTTTGTAAAGGGGTGGCATAGCTAGATAGATGTAGCCGCCATCGATTAAGGGGCGCATGTGACGGAAGAAGAAGGTTAGAAGCAAGGTGGCAATATGGGCTCCATCGACATCGGCGTCGACCATGATGATGATGCGATGGTAGCGAAGCTTGGATGGGTTCATAGTTTCTCCTATACCCATACCCAGGGCGATAACTAAGTCTTTGATTTCGTTAGACTCGATGATTTTGTCGAGTCTGGCTCTTTCGGTGTTTAGGATTTTGCCTCGAAGTGGTAGGATAGCTTGGTTGCGGCGGTCACGACCTGATTTAGCGGATCCTCCGGCGGAGTCTCCCTCAACTAAGTAAAGTTCTGATTCGGCAGGGTCTTTGGTTTGACAGTCGGCAAGTTTGCCTGGGAGCGCAGATCCCTCCAGAGCGCCTTTTCTGACCACCGCGTCACGAGCGGCTCTGGCAGCAAGTCGGGCTCTAGCGGCTAAAAGGATTTTGCCGATGATGGCACGAGCGTCATTGGGGTGCTCTTCGAAGTAGGACTCAAGATATTCTTTGGTAACCTGATAGGTTGCGGATTGGGCTTCGGCATTGTTTAGTTTGGTTTTGGTTTGAGATTCGAATTGGATTTCGGAGCTGGGCATCTTGATCCAGACAACGGCAGTAAGACCCTCTTTTAAGTCATCTGAAGTGAAGGTGAGTTTTTTGGCTTCATCAATAAGTTTGTTTTTGGTGGCGTAGTCTTTTAGAGTGCGAGTTAGAGCGGTACGAAAACCGGTCAAGTGGGCTCCCCCATCATAGGTATTGATGGTGTTGGCGAAGGTCTCGACAGTTTCGGCAAAAGCGTCTGTATATTGGAGAGCGATCTCGACGCTGATGGGTACTTCTAGACCTTCCTCAACTCTGCCTTGGAAATAGATGATATCAGTGAGAGAGGTTTTGTTTCGGTTAAGGTGGGTGACTAGAGAACGGATACCTGACTCAAAGTAGAAGTTGGTGTCATCAAGGGTGATGCTGGAGTGAAGATGGAGATGGACTCCAGCGATTAGGTAGGCGCGCTCGCGGAGTTGATTGGCGATGTGATTGAACTTAAACTCGGCGGTTTTTTTGAAGATGATGGGATCGGGTTTAAAAGTAGTGAAGGTACCGGATTCAGCGTTAAGGAGATGGTGATGGTATGTGGGAAGAATCTTTTTGGCTTCAGCCTGAGTGATGGTGGTAACAGGTGCTTTGGGCTTGCCTTGATTATATTCTTGGGTGAAGTATTGTTTGTCTCGTTTAACAATGACTCGAAGATGGGTAGAAAGGGCGTTGACAGCTGAAGCGCCAACACCATGTAGACCACCAGAAGCTTGGTAGGCATTCTGGGTAAATTTGCCACCGGCATGAAGTTTAGTGAGGGCAATCTCCAAAGCTGAGACACCTGAAGTGTGCATATCGGTGGGGATACCTCGGCCGTTGTCACTAATGGAGATGTAGCCGTCTTGGTGGATGAGGACAAAGATATCAGTGGCAAATCCGCCAATGGCTTCGTCAAGAGAGTTGTCAATAATTTCGGTAGCTAGATGGTGGAGTCCCCTTTCGTCGGTAGAACCAATGTACATGCCGGGACGTTTGCGAACAGGTTCTAGGCCTTCAAGAACAGTGATGTCAGCAGCGGTATAGTGTGTATTTGTAGCCATAAAAAAGATAACAACGAAGGGATATTTAGGATACTGGGATACCCAGGTTGGCAGGATGATTGTAACTAAAAGGACCGGCTAATTCAACGATGAGACAATCGCTTGAGGGTAAAATAGAGATGTTCTAGGGTTAATTGTTTATTAATGTTGGTTTTGAGGTTACCAAGAGCCTGGGTGGTGGATTTGATGGCAACTAGACGGGCTTTGGTTGGTTTGGAATGAAGATTTTGTTTTAAGAACAAAAGTAGAGAATGAAGCTGTTTTTGGGCAGTTTTGGCGTCTGTTTTGGCTGCCAAACTAATTAATTGAGCATAGTTGTTACTAGTTATATTCTTAAGCAAGTCTTTGGCTAACTTGGTGTGGGTTGATTTATGTGAGTTTAAGGGAAGGTGATGGCAGCGGGAAAGAATAGTATCAAGTAAGGAACTTGGTTGGTCGGCAGTGAGAATGATTTGAGTACGGGGAGGTGGCTCTTCAAGGGTTTTTAAGAGGGCGTGTTGGGCAGGTAAGGTGAGATTTTGAGCTTCCAAAATAAAATGGCGTTGAAGTTGATTTAATTCTGTCGATAAATTGATGTCTTTTTGGAACTGGCGAATGGTTTTGATGGTGATGGGCTGTTGGTGACCATCAATGACTTGTGGTGGTAAGGGTAAGTTTTGCTGAAAAGACTCAATCTTGTTTAATCTTTTTTTGTGATTACCGCCGGTGATTAAGGTACTAAGAGTACTCATGGAGTCATTATAACCAGATAACCAGAGATGGAGAGTGTCAAACTATACTTTGATTGGTAAGGTTGTTAAACTAAAGTAAATTATGAATATGCCTGCCCCGGGTACTAATAACACGTTGAGTGGTGCGCCAGTAACTGCTGGTTTGTCGAGTGTGGAGGAAATTTTACTGGCTAGAGGTGAGATTACTCAGGAACAGTTTGATAAGGTAAGGTTGGAGGTGGTCAACAAGGGTAAGAAGGCGGATCAGTTGATTTTGGAGCATAACTATGCGACTGAGAAGGCAGTGGTCAAGGCCCGTGCTGAGGTGATGGGTGTTGGTTTTGTGGATGTATCAAACTTAGGCGCTTCTCCTGAGGCGTTGGGGTTGATTCCAGAGTCGGTGGCAAAACGGTATCAGGTGTTGCCTTTTGCGCTTGATAAAGCAGAAGGAATATTGTCGGTGGCGATGGCTAATCCAGCTGATTTGACTGTAACTGATTTTGTGCAGGCTAAGTCTGGGATGAAGATACAGCCGTTTATGGCTGTGGCAGCGGATTTGAAGGCGGCGATTGAACAGCGATACACAGAGAGTTTGTCGGGAGAAGTGACCCAGGCTCTCGAAGAGGGTGGAGTGACACAGACTGGAGTAACGACGGTTGATGCTAAGAATTTAGGTGAGTTGATCAAGGAAGCACCGATCGCCAAGATTGTAAGTACAGTGTTGGAGTTTGCTATCAAAGCTAGAGCCAGCGACGTGCACATTGAACCACAGGTGAATCGGACGAGGATCAGATACAGAATTGATGGAATTTTACAAGAAAAGTTGGTGTTGCCGAAGTCAGTTCATGACGCGGTGATCTCAAGAATCAAGATCTTGGCGGGTATGAAGATTGATGAGAAAAGATTGCCCCAGGATGGTCGGTTTAATTATGTGATGGGTGAGGAAGAGGTGGACTTGCGTGTGTCTTCCTTGCCTACAGTAAATGGTGAAAAAATCGTGATGAGGTTGCTTAAAAAAACTGGTCAGGCTTTGACTTTGCCGGAACTGGGATTAAGAGGTAAGGCCCTGGCTAATTTGCAGGATGCGGTGCGGATGCCTCACGGTATTATCTTGATTACTGGTCCGACAGGTTCAGGTAAAACGACCACTTTGTATTCAATTTTGTCGATAGTAAGTACAACTAAAGTGAACGTGGTGACGCTTGAGGATCCGGTAGAGTATCAGATTGAAGGGGTCAATCAAGTTCAGGTGAATCCTGGGGCAGGTTTAACTTTTGCCTCTGGGCTGCGAAGCTTTTTGAGGCAAGATCCTAACATTATCATGGTGGGTGAGATTCGTGATGAGGAAACAGCAGATCTGGCTATTCAGGCTTCGTTGACGGGACATATGGTTTATGCGACCTTGCACACTAATGATGCAGCTGGTGCTTTGCCTAGGTTATTGGATATGAAAGCGGAGCCATATCTATTGGCTAGCTCAATTACGGCAGTGGTGGCTCAGAGGGTGGTAAGGCAGAACTGCAGTGCTTGTCGGGTGGATTATGTGCCAGAGCCTGAGGTGGTTGAGGATATCAAGAGAGTGTTGGGTCCTTTGTACGAAGCATGGCGGCAGTCGCACCCTGAGATGGTGGCGAAAGCGGCTGAGAAGAATGTTGAGTTGTTGTTAAGCCGTGGACAGGGTGATAGTTGTAAGGTTTGTGGCGGGAGTGGGTACAAAGGAAGAATTGGTATTTTTGAGGTAATGCCAATCACTACAAAGATTGGACAATTAATCATGCAGAGAGCAACCTCTTCGGATATCGAGAAACAAGCAGTGGTCGAAGGGATGATTTTAATGACTCAGGATGGTTATATGAAAGCATTGGATGGATCGACTACTATTGATGAAGTATTAAGGGTTTCAAGAACTTAAACATATGGAAAATAACAGCGCGACATATAAAACGATAATGCATAACTTGATGACGACCACATTTAAGATGGGGGCGTCTGATTTGCATTTGATTGTTGGATCTCCACCAACGATTAGGGTTCACGGGACCTTGAGGTCAATAGAGAACATGGAGGTATTGAATTCAAAACAGGTTGAACAGCTGGTTTTTTCAATTTTGAGTGAGGAGCAACAGCATAAATTGGTTAAGTTTCGCGAGCTTGATTTTTCGGTGGCTTTGGAGGGAGTGGGAAGGTTTCGAGCCAATGCTTATTGGCAGAAACAAAGTTTGGCTTTGGCGCTTCGAGCTATAGCTGAGAGGATACCTAGTATTGATGAACTGAAGTTGCCAGCTGTTTGTCACCAGTTTGCCAGATTGCGCCAGGGGTTTGTGTTGGTGACTGGTCCGACCGGCCATGGAAAAAGTACAACCTTGGCGGCTGTAATTGAGGAGATAAATCAAAACCGGACGGAACATATTGTGACAATTGAGGATCCGGTTGAGTATGTGTATAGCAATAGAGGTTCACTGATTTCTCAGAGAGAGATGGGTGATGATACTCTAACCTGGTCGGGGGCGTTGCGGAGTGTGTTGCGAGAAGACCCGGATGTGGTTTTGGTGGGAGAGATGCGTGACCCAGAGACGATTGCGGCGGCGATGACAGTGGCCGAGACGGGTCATTTGGTGTTTGCTACTTTGCATACTAACAGTGCGGCCCAAACGATAGATCGAATTGTAGACAGTTTCCCAGAGGATCAGCAGAACCAGGTAATGATGCAGCTGTCTAACTCACTTGAGGCTGTTTTTTCGCAGCGATTAGTACCAACGGCTGATGGTACGGGTCGGGTGCCAGCAGCTGAAGTGCTAGTAGCAACACCAGCAGTTAGAAACAATATTAGAGAGGGTAAGAGTCACCAGTTGGATAGTATTATCCAGACTTCCTCGGAACTCGGGATGATGACTTTGGAGAGTTCACTGGCTAACTGGGTAAATCAGGGTGTGGTCAGTTTTGAGAAAGCTAGAGAATTTAGTTTACGACCAGCTGATTTATCAAGACTGATTAGAGGAAGGTAGAGATATATGGCTAAGCAGTTTGGTTATAGAGTAAAGAATGAAGAAGGTAAGACATTGGATGGAGTACTTGAGGCGTCGAGTTTGGACCATGCTTCTAAACTGCTTAGGGGTAGAGGTTATTTAATTATCAAGGTAGAGGAAGAAAAAGAGAGTGAGATTAAGGAGATTATGCGTCGCTTTGAGCGGGTGAAGGTGGATGATGTGGTTAACTTTACTCGCCAGTTGTCGACGATGGTGTCGGCTGGTTTGCCGCTAACTGAGTCATTGTCTATCTTGCGAGTACAGAGTCCCCCAGCGATGAGTCGGGTGGTGTCAAAAGTTTTAGAGGAAGTAGAGGGCGGTAAAACTTTGGCAATAGCTATGGAGGAGTCTGGCGATGGAGTGTTTGATGATATATACATCGCTTTGGTAAAGGCAGGTGAGGCGGCTGGTGTTCTTGATGAAGTGTTGAAGCGATTGGCTGAGACAATGGAGAAGCAAAGAGATTTTAGAAGCAAGACTAAAGGGGCCATGGTTTATCCGATGATCATTATTATTGGTATGGTGATTGTGGCGGTAATTATGATGATCTTTGTGGTGCCGAGGATGACTGAGATGTATAAGGATTTTGGGGCAGAACTACCTCTACCTACTCAGATATTGATTGGGGCGAGTGATTTTGCGGTTAAGTTCTGGTATTTGTTGTTGTTAATTTTTGGTGCGATTGGGTATGTGTTTCTTAAGTGGTCGAGAACTGACGTGGGGAGTGTGATGATTGAGGAGACTTTAATGAAGATGCCGGTGGTAGGAGAGCTTAGATTGAAGATGGTAATGACAGAGTTTGCCAGAACAATGAGCTTGTTGATTAGTGCAGGTATTTCTATTTTGGATGCTTTGAGGATTACTTCAGCTGCAGTGGGAAGTAAGATAATTGGAGCGAAGATGATGATGGCGGCCTCAAAAGTCGAGAAAGGTCAGTCATTGGGTCTGGTTTTGGCAGAGCTGGGTGAGTTTCCGCCGATTGTCCCTCAAATGATTGCGGTGGGTGAGCAAACGGGAAAGATGGATGAGATTCTTGATAAGTTGGCAGATTATTTTGAGGGTGAGTCAGAACAGGCAGTGAAGAACTTAACTACAGCCATAGAACCGATGATTATGGCGGTGATGGGTGTGGGAGTAGGATTTTTGGTGATGGCAGTAATTATGCCAATTTATAATTTGACTAGTCAGTTTTAGCGTGTTAATTAGTAAATTAGTAATCACAGGCTTGAAACTATCAGGAAAAAGCTTGTGTTGCATTTGTTTTTAGGGATTGGTAGAGTGGTACTTGACAAGGGATAATTATTTATTTGAAAATGAAAATCATGATAAGACACAACCAACCCCAAGGTTTTACATTAATTGAGCTACTTATTGTTATCGGAGTTTTGGGAATCTTGGCAGCTGGTTTGTTGGCGGCAGTAGACCCATTTGAACAGCTTAAGAAAGGTCGAGACAGCAATACTCGTAACCAAGTAGTTGAGTTGCACAACGGATTTATCAGGTACTACGCTACTCATGGTGACTTGCCCTGGAATGATGATGCTTGTGTGGCTGATTTCTCTGGTGGGCCTCTGGCTTTGAGTGCTTTAAACACAGCTGGGTGTATTGATCCGCTGATTACTGATGGAGAGCTTAAGCCTGACTTTATGTCTGCAGTGGGAAGTGGCACGGCTGGTAACATATATATAAACTCGCCTTCCGCAGTGTCTCTGTCGATCTGTTTTGAGCCAACTAGCAAGTCCGTGTTTGCTGATGCAGGTACTCGATACAGTCAGGATGGTCAGACTGATTTATCTGCTACGACCTGCACCACTGAGAACAAGGCAACTATTGGTCCAGGAACTGCCGCTTGTTACTGGTGTGCTAAGTAATACCAAAAGTTTTTAAATTGAATTGGGAATACCCACCTTCCGGTGGGTATTTTAGTTAAAGGTATCCATTATTTGGTTGGTGTTTGATTAGGGGTTTAATGTTTGATGGAGAGATTGTATAGTTGAGGGCATGTTTTGGTACTGGGTGTTTTGGCTTTTTATATTTGGTTTGGTGATTGGAAGTTTTCTTAATGTGGTGGTATATCGAACTATCTATGGTGAGTCGCCTTTGAAGGGTAGATCAGTTTGCCCTCACTGTAAAAAGCAGATTTCGTGGAAGCACAACATTCCCCTACTCTCTTTTTTATTTCTTCGGGGTAAATGTGCGCATTGTAAGAAAAGAATATCTTGGCAGTATCCCGTGGTTGAGGGATTGACTGCGTTGTTGTTTGTTTGGTGGTATGTGATGGGTAAAGGATTTTTCCTACTCGTTAACACTCCACTAGAACTCGTCCAGCCATATTTTTGGCTAATGGTAGGAGTATTACTTCTGTTAGTTTTAGTCTTTGATCTATGGTATGGAGTGATTCCTAATGCGGTGAATATGTTGTTATTGGTCTTAGTTTTAGGTTATAGGGTGGCATTGGTAGTGATGGGTATTATGAGACCGCAGGATTTTTGGATGGCGGTGGTCGCAGGAATTGGCTTGGCGTTATTTTTCTATGGGTTATATTTATTGACGAAGAGAAAGGGGTTTGGTTTAGGTGATGTGAAGCTGGCACCAAGCTTGGGATTGTTATTGGGATTGAGGGGGACTATTGTGGCGACAATGTTGTCGTTTATGAGCGGAGCTGTAGTGGCTGTGGTGTTGCTGGCTTTGGGGAGAAAGAGATTTGGTCAAACTATACCTTTTGGCCCCTTCTTGGTATTAGGGACGGTGATGGCCTTGTTGTGGCATGAGTTAATCTGGGAGTGGTACTTTGGCTTGTTGCGATAAAGAAAAATGTCTTTGATCAGAGTCTGTTGATAGTAATGTTTGTGATACGCTTAAGGTATGAGGAAGGGAGTGAAGGGTTTAACGACGGTTGAGCTGTTGGTAGTAGTAGCATTGCTGGCAATGTTTGCCATTTTGTCATACGCGGCTTGGGACCATCAGTTAAAGAAATCTAGAGATGCTCAGAGGAAGGCAGATATGAATGAGTGGATGAGAGGTTTGTATGGTTATTACGATGATACGTTGTGTTTTCCTGAGGAGGATGTAATGCAGTGTGGCAGTGAGTCTTTAAGGCCATATCTTGACCGAGTACCCTGTGATCCTTTAGATAACAGTGTTCATTATTACGTTTACGAAAAATTGGGGTGTAATTTGATTTACATTTATGCGCGGCTTGAGGCGACAAATGATCCGATTATTCAGCGAGTCGGTTGCAGTGATGGTTGTGGTCCCGGGGGGGACATGAGTTTTAATTATTATGTAACCAATGGCGATGCCGAGGTAGTGATCGATACCGGAGCTGATCCGACTTGCGGAACATTGACTAAATATTGTTTCCCGATGCAGTGTAGTGCGTGTTGTCCGGGAGCCGGTTATCGATGTAATGCGGCTGGGGATAGATGTATAGTTGATCCAAGCTGTATAAACTAATATAGTTGAAGATATGAGGTTTAAGGATGTGAAGGGTTTTACGTTAATGGAGATTTTGGTAGCAATGGCGATTATGGGTATTTTGGCGAGTGTTGGTTATGCTGCCTATGCAGTTAGTCTTGAGAAATCAAGAGATGCCGGTAGAAAATCTGATTTGTCGCAGATTGCCAGGGCTTTGGAGGCGTATAACAATGATTATGGAGTGTATCCAAGAGCATGTACCGGTGGTGTGGTGGGGGGATGTAATGATGGCGATGATGCTTGTGCGTGGGGTGAAGCGTTTGAGACGACTGACAAGATATACATGAAGCAGTTGCCGGTAGATCCAAAGAATGATTGGACATATATATACTTGACCAGCACTGATCAGAGAAGCTATCAGTTGTATACTCGGCTTGAGAATGAGCGAGATCCAAACTGGGTTGAGTATACGCAAAGCTGTACCGCTATTGGTGAGGCGTGTACTTATGGTATGAGTAGTGCTAATGTTGATTTAGAACCACCATTAAGTACAGAGCCATGCTAAACAAGAATAACGAAAAAGGTTTTACGTTGATTGAGTTGTTGGTGGTGGTGGGGATAATCGGCATTTTAACGGCTTTGGTGACGGTAAACTTGCAAGGGGCCAGGGAGAGGGCAAGAGATGCTCAGAGAAAGGGTGATTTGGATCAAGTGCAGAAAGCCTTGGAGTTGTATAAGAATGATCAAAATCCTCAGACGTATCCATCAAGAATTGATTATCAAACTGTCATTGTAAGCGGAGGGTACATGAAGGAGTTTCCAATTGACCCAACACATAGACAGGTTGATGAGTGGCCAGATTATTGGTATTACGCCGACTTAGCAGTTGATCCATTGGAATATTTTTTGATTGCCTGTCTTGAAAACGCAGCTGATCCTGATGCTGACAAGAATAAGCCAGGTGGATCAAATAACTCTTCGGTGTGTACTAATGGATATAGTTATACTTTAACTGAGCCATAAATATGAAAGATAGAAAAGGTTTTACATTGCTTGAGCTGTTGGTTGTGATTGGTATTATTGGAATCTTGGTGGCTATTGGAACGGTTTCTTATAGTTCGGCACAGAATCGGAGTCGCGATTCGAGGCGAAGACAAGATCTGGAGGCGATTGCTAATGCTTTGGAAGCCTATTACGCAGACAATGCGGTAGCGAAGTATTCATACCCGAGCGCGGCGGATTGTACTGGTTATGAGGATTATTTATCAGCCGGGATACCAACTGATCCCAAGTGGGGTTTTGAGTACACTGATCCGACTGGTAACACGAGGAGTGGTGGATCAGGGGCATTCTGTGCGGCAACTGAGTACTGTATTTGTGTGGAGATGGAGGCAGCTGGGGGTGGTAATGCATATGGTCGATCAGGAACTGATTGTACCTGGACTGGAACGGGAGATAAGAATTATTTCTGTGTACAAAACAAACAATGAGAATAAAGGAAGCAGGTTTTACTTTTGTTGAGTTGTTGGTGGTTATTACGATTATTGCAGTTATCTCAGGCATTGCGATGGCTAGTTTCTCATCAACAAATGCAAATGCCAGAGACAGTAAACGTAAAGGTGACTTGGAACAGATAAGGGCAGCTTTGGAGATATGTCGAGCTGAAAGTGGGGCGTATCCAGCTTCTTTGGGTACCGCAATTGTTTGTGATGGACAAACTTATCTTGACCCGGTGCCAACTGATCCAAAGGATGGTCAGACGGGTTTTGGATATAGTTATACATACGTGTCCCCTACCCAGTACACCTTGTGTGCTACAACTATGGAGGGAAGTGGTGAGACCAGTCCATATTGCTTGAATAATCCATGATAGGTCGAAGAGTTGGTATAGCTGGTTTTACAATGGTGGAGTTGGTTGTGGCGGTGGGGATAATTGCTTTGTTGTCGGGTATGGGGATGGCGGTTTTTTTAGATTTTAGAGATAAGCGAGTGGGAATTGCGGATATGAAGGTAGTTGAGCAGACATTACGTGAGGCACAAAGAAAGGCGTTGGCGGGTGAGAGGCCGGTTGAGTGCGGTAGTTTTCCATTAAGTGGTTATCAGGTAGTTGTTGAGAGTGATGCGGTGGTGATGTCGGCTGTTTGTTTGGGGGCAGTTCCTCCAGAAACCAGGGTTGAGATGAATGATGTGACGTTAAGTAGTACTTTAGGGACGATTGTTTTTGGTTCGGTAAAAGGTGGAGCAACGGCGGCGACAATTACGGTATGTGTGCCTGAGATAAACTATCATTATCAAGTTGAGGTTGGGAGTGCTGGCTCGATTGAGGTGAGCGACGAGTTACCCGGAGGTTGTTGATATGAAAAGTATGATTAATCACAACAAGAAACAAGGGCAGTCATTGGTTGAGATTGTGGTAGCGATTGGAGTGATGGGTTTAGTGTTAACTAGTATGGTGATGGCAGTAACAATCGGAATCAAGACAACCAGAGTAGCCAAGGAAAGGGTGGAAGCAAGGCACTTGATTGAAAATAGGTTGGAAGAGGCAAGAAGAGAGCGCGACACTGATCCTGACGGTTTTTTTGGATTGGGAAACCGGACTGATCCGACCGAACAGGTCGGAACTAATCCGGTGTACAGCTTGACAACCTCGTATACCGAGATTGTTCCTGGGGAGCAGATTGAGATTGAGGTTGAGGTAACATGGGTAGATGGAGCAAATGATTATGCGGTGTCGGGGAGTACTTATTTAAGTAAGTGGGAGGTAAGATGATGAAAAGAAATGGTCATAAGATAAAAGGATTTACGTTAATGGAGTTAATGGTGACAGTAGGGATTTTGGGGATGATTATTGTGACGATTATGGGGATGTTTTTTAGGTCATTTAGGGGTGGAACTAAGGCGGATACGATTATGACTCTAGATCAGAATGCTCAGATGAGTTTGTCTATCTTAGAAAGATTTGTTAGGAATGCACAATCGGTTAGTGTTGGTGGTGGAGATTGTCCGGCTACAAGCGATAGTTTGACGGTGGAGAGTTGGGATGGCAGGTCCACTGTTTTTTCATTGGATAACGGCCAATTGGCATCTAATGGGGCGGTTATAAGTGGAGAGGCGGTGGTGATCTCTGACTTGGTTTTTGAGTGTGTCAGGTCGCAGGGAATTCCGGATCAGGTGACGGTTAGGTTTAATGCAGTAAGAACAGATGCCGGTGGAGGAGCTGAAACGGAGGCTAGTTATGAATCAGTGATTAATTTGAGGAACTATTGATGTTTGACTCTAAAAGAAGAATTGGTCAGAATGGGTTTATGAAGAATGGTGTGCGAGATCAGCAAGGTCAGGTGGCGTTGATAGTGGTATTGGTATTGGTGGTGATGGGGGTGATTGTGTTGTCAGTAGTAAGTCGATCAGTTTCTGATTTGAGATTGGCAGGAGTTGAACAGAGTTCATCTCAGGCCTTGAAGGCTGCAGAGGCGGGTATTGAGGAAGCATTGAGGAATATTAGTATCGGTGGATCTTTTGAGGGGACGGTGAATGAGGCAAGTTTTGAAACTGATGCCCAAAGTGAGGGAGCGGATGGTCAGGTGACAAATGTAGCAATCGAAACTGGAGAGGTGGTTGAGGTTAATGTGACAGGTTCGGCAAGTCCACCTACAAGTTTGGATATATATTGGGCAGACCGGGGTGAGTCGAATGAGTCCCCTACTGGAGCAGTGGAGGTAATTAAATATCAGCAGTTTTCTGATAGTGATTATCGAACAGTGCATTATGCTTTCGATCCAGATGCAACCAGGAGAGCTTCGAACAATTTTGATACAGCAACGGTGAATCCAGGAAGTTTTATGGGTGTTAGTTTTGGAGCTAGAGCTAATGTACCAATTGTGGCTGAGGATGTGATTGTTAGAGTGAGAATGTTGTATAACCGAGGAAAAATTGGAGTGTCTCCCTTGCCTGTTGGGTCGCTGTTACCTGATCAGGCATATAGGATTGTCTCTACGGGGTCAACGGCGGATGGTGTGGTTCGAAAAGTTGAGGCGATAAGAACGTTACCGGTGTTACCAGTTGTGTTTGATGCAGCCTTGTATTCGGGTGGTCAGTTAACTCAGACTGATTAAGATTTCTAGTGTGTTGTAGATGCTGATGATGTTATGATAAGGGTATGCCTGCTCGTTTGGGAATTGATCTAGGGAGTTCTAGTATTAAGTTAGCTAAGGTTAACGGGAAAAAAGTTGAGGTTCTGGGAATGATTAGCAACCCGGTGGGTAAGGTAATGGTGGAGACAGAGAAGGAGAGAGATGCTTTGGCTGAGGTAATTAAACGGATGGTGGTTGAGTATAAGATTAGTGAGAGGCGTTTTAGGATTGTAGTACCAGAAAGTGTGGTTTATTCGAGAGTAATAAATTTACCAGTGTTGTCGGACGCAGAGTTGTCGAGTGCGATCAGGTGGGAGGCAGAACAGTATATTCCAGTACCTCTTGATGAGGTTGAGCTGTCTTGGGAAGTGGTTGATCGGCCAGTTAAGAGGACGGGGGGAGAAAAAATGAGGGTTTATTTAGCGGCCGCAGATAAAAAGTTAGTCAATGGTTTAATGGAGGTGTTTGCAGAGATTGGTTTGGAGCCGGAGCGGATTGAACCGGAACTAGTGACGACCTCACGGGCGATAGCATTGGAGAGAAAGCTAACAGGGGCGACCATGGTAGCTATTATGGGAGCGACTGGAATGGGAATTGGAGTTTTTGAAAACGATCAACTTTTGTTTGTATATAAGTTTGGTTCGGGAGGAGTAGCTTTGACCAGGTCGATCACAGCAAGTTTGCAGTTAACACTGCAGCAGGCTGAGGAGTACAAGAGAACGTATGGAGTACAGAGTAATGTTTTGGAGGGTAAGTTACTCTTGGCGATGAAGCCAGTGCTTGATGGTGTAATTGGTGAGATGAAGCGAGCGGTAAGTTATTATACTCAGAGTTTTCCAGGTGGGCAGATGGCTAGGGTTATTATTGCTGGAGGTGTGGCATTGACTCCCGGATTGGTTCAGTGGATGACGGCCCAGTTGGGTGTTGAGGTAGCTATTGGTAACCCATTTGAGGGTTTAGAGGTAACAGGTGATCAATCAAAATTAGGGGCAGTATATGCGCCGGTAATTGGGGCAACGGCTCGAGGATAGTCAAGATGATTAGTGTTAACTTAGCATCAAAAGAGGTATTAAAGATTGCTAAGGCTAATCAGTTAATTGATCGGCTTAAGTTAGCGTCGGTATTAGCTGTAGTAGTTTTTGTGATCATTGTTGGAGCAGATTATGGATACTTCTTCCTAACTAATAGACAGGTGGCTTCGGTTAGTAGCGATATTGAGGTGGTAAGTGGGCAGATTACTCAAATGGCAGAGACTGAGTTGTGGTATAGGAGATTATTGTCTGTAGCGGAGGAGGCAGATCGATTAGTGGGTTTGCGTAAGGATTTTGCGGGGGTGCTGCTTGATGTTTATGATTTGTTACCTGATGAGGTGATGATTGAGGCGGTTAGATTTGAGGGAGATGTGGTGGTAGTTGAGGTAATGACAAATGGAGTGCAGGCGATGAGTAGGGCTTTGGCGGTATTGTCTACCGTAACGGTTCAAGATAGCGCTAGGTTTGATGAAGTGGCGTTAAGTTCGGTTAGGAGAAATGACCAGGGCTTGTATATATTAAGAATTGAGTTAGGTTTGAGGGAGGCAATATGAGAGAGTCAAAGGTAAGCAGTAAGGACGGGAAGCAGCAGTCAACGATTTTGGGGATGGAGCTGGGTATTGATGTTGATAAAAGGGTGCTTAAGTCGGTTATGGTATTGGTGTTGGAATTGGGGGTAATGGTGGCTATTGGGTTAATGTTCTTGGTTCCAAAGTGGAATGAAGTGGTTAAGATGAGAAATAATTTAAGTAAACAACAAGAGCAGCTTAGAGGTTTGCGTAATAAACTAGCAATTCTTGAACAGTTTGAGGTGGAACGAACTGGCTATGAGACAGTTTTAGGTATGGCTTTTCCACTTAATAAGGATGTGGGAACTGCTTTAAGATCGCTTAGAACATTGGCTAATGATGCGCGTATTGAGATAGTTGGATATAGGGTTGATCCAGTAATGATTGAAGAAGATGAAAATGACAAGCCTTCAAGTCAAGGTTTAACGGCAGCACCAACACCAGCAGTGGCATTACCTAGTAGTGGAATGCCAGCTAAAAGTGAAGCAAAGGCAGAAGGGTTTATGATGGAGGTGACGATTTCAGGAAGTGCTTTAGCAATTCAGGATTTCTTGGACAGAGTCGGGCGATCACTGCCGCTTAAGGTGGTGGAGAATGTGGTTATTGCACGAGGTGAGGAGGTTAAGCAAGAATCGGGAGAAATACTTGAGATGAGGCTGGAGATAAGAAACTATTATTTGCCGATGACGTCTAAGGCTAATCCTACTGGGATTTTAAGGGCATTAAAGGATGAGGAAATAGAAACAATTGAGACAATACGTGGTTATAGAGGGGTAGATACAGGAGTTTCCGGAGATGGAGAGACTGTGCCACTGGGTAACCAGAATTTATTTGGAGAATAGAACCTAAGGTACTTTTTAGCGAGATACCTTTTAACCTAAACCGCTGGTTGGTTTGAGCCTTAGGACTTCGTTGCTTATTCAGTTTGAAGGTCGATACCCTCTTCAGGAGTAGATTCTTGAGTAGATGTGGTTTCTTCTGGTTGAGTTTCAGGGATATCTGGGGTAGTAAACTCGTCTTCCTGATTTAAATCTGAAGCGGTTTCTTCTGAGGTGTTGACTGGTTTGTCACCACTATCGAGGACATCGATGTTGACTCTGACACCTTGCTTAATAGCAATGATTCGGGCAATCTGACGAATTGATTTGATGACTTTACCGCTTTTACCAATAACGCGTCCGACATCTTCTGGATGGGTCTGGATGGTGACATTGACGAGACCGTCTTGATTGGTCTCTTCGATTTTGACTTCTTCGGGATGATTAACAATATTTGGGATGATGTACTCAAGGAGTTGTTTCATTTTTGTTTGGCTACTAATTGACGGACAGTGTCGGTGGGTTTGGCACCTTTGGTGATCCAGTCGGCGTAGCGTTTTTTATCAATTGTTAATTTATTTTTAGGGTCATTGGGATCATAGTTACCAAGAAGGTCAATGTATTGACCAGTTAGCTTGGATCGTTTTTCGGCCACAACTACTCGGTAGTAAGGTTGATTGCGTTTGCCGGTACGGGAAAGTTTTATTTTTAGCACGGATAAAAGGATGAGTAGTGGTTTGTAAGTGTATTCAAGTGATTGGTGTTTAGTGGATTGAATTATATCAAATTTACGTTTTTGGAGCAAGACGTTGAGTATTGTTGAGAGCTTGACGGGCGGCGTCTTGTTGGGCGGCTTGCTTGTTTTTACCCTTGCCGGTAGCAAGAGGCTGATGGTTAACACTGACAGTGACAGTAAAGGTCTTATTATGATCTGGACCAGTTTCACTATCAGTGGTGTAGACTGGTGAGGTGAAGCCTAACTCCTGAACCTTTTCTTGAAGTAAGCTCTTGGGATCTTTGAGGTTATCGCTGTCAAGAATATTTTCAGCTAAAGGTAGAATGTGGCGGTGGATGAAGTCTTGGGCTGACTGTAATCCCCCATCAAGGTAGATAGAGCCGATGATGGCTTCGGTGGTATTGGCAAGTAAGGAGATGTTGTGGCGGCCACCAGACTTCTCTTCGCCTTTGCTCATAAAAAGATACTCACCTAAATTTAGTTGAGTGGCCACCTTGGCTAGAGATTCAGTACGAACGATGGCAGAGCGAGCAGCAGTAAGAGTGCCTTCCGGTTCGTCAGGTTTTTGAAGGTATAGGTACTCTGAGATAACAAGTTCTAGAACAGCGTCGCCGAGAAACTCTAGCCTTTCGTTAGAAACTGACTGGTTGGATTCGTTTAGGTACGAACGGTGACTAAGTGCGGTTTTAAGAAGTTGTATATCTTGGTAGTGATGACCAAGTGAGCTTTGGAGTTGGTTAAGATTGGGGTTCGTCATGGTCTTGAGTTGATTCATCGGATAATTTTTCCGAGTTGGAAGATTGATCGATATCTTGATCTCTGTTGGTGGCTTTAAGAGCACTGGCCAGAACTCCGTTGATAAAGCTGCCAGATGATTGACTGCCATAGCGTTTACCGATTTCAATGGCTTCGTCAATGATAACTTTGGGTGGAGTGTCTTTCTTGTTTAACATTTCGTAAATAGCGAGGCGAAGAACAGACAGGTCGATACGGTTGATTTGGGAAAGAGGCCATTCAGGGGCACACTGGGTGATGATTTGATCAATGTTGTCTTGTTGGGAAGCGACCTTTTGAGCAAGTTTGGATGAGGTTTCTTGTTCTGGGTGGAAGGTATAAGAGAATAAAGCCTTGACAGCTTTGATGCGGCGTAGGTGGCGAGGATCGTGAGCAGTCTTCAATTTAGTAAAGTGGAACTAATTTTCTTTTGAAGTGCTTAGGGAACGAAGGTGTTTGTTCTTGACCGGATTTAGATTTTTAAGTTTGGTGACGTGTTCTGCTTTGCGTACGGCGCGGCGAATGCCCTTGCGACGAGTTGAGTGTTTGCGTTTAGGTGTAGGAGCCATATTTTGGATATATAAGATTGATAGACTGGTTGTATTTTAGTTGGGTGAGGTTGTTTTTGCAAGATTCGGGTTTAGAGAGACAAGAAGTTGTTGAGGTTGTGGTTTGGGTAATAAAACTAGTTGCTGGGCAATTTGCTTAGCTTGCTTGTTAAGATCTGCGTTCCAAAACTGAGGGAATTGAGTGTCTAGGTGTCCGCTTTGGGCGGTACCAAAGATCTCCCCTGCCCCCCTTAATTGGAGGTCAAGTTTGGCTAGAGTTAGACCACGTTGGTACTTTTCCATAAGTTTTAGACGGTGAAGCGAGGTGGTTGATATTTCAGAGCTAAAGAGAAGGCAAAAAGATTGGTGCTCTCCCCTACCGACTCGACCTCTGAGTTGGTGGAGTTGAGATAATCCGAAGCGTTGAGCCCCTTCGATCACCATAATATTGGCGTTGGGTATGTCTATGCCAACCTCGATGACAGGGGTGCTGACTAGAATGTCGTACTTTTTAGATTTAAACTCTTTAAGGATCGTGTTTTTCTGTTCGGGCTTCATTTTTCCATGTAGAAGGGCAATTTTGAGATCGGGAAAGACCTGTTGGAGGCGTTGATACTCACTGGTGGCTGCCTTAACCGTTTTAAGACTTTCGCTGGATGAGTCCTCAATTAGGGGACAAATGAAGAAGGCTTGGGTTTTCCTGGTAGTAATTTGCTGCTTGATCCATTGATATGCTTGTGGCCGTTTGATCTCTGAGACAACCTTGGTTTTGATGGGTTTGCGATTCTTGGGAAGAGTGTTGATGTTGCTGATTGTAAGGTGGCCATATAGAGATAGAGCGATAGTTCGTGGAATTGGAGTAGCGCTCATGGTAAGAAGGTGGGGTGTCGAGACAGAGTTAAAGAAGGATGAGCGTTGAAGAACACCAAAGCGATGTTGTTCGTCGATGACAACTAGACCAAGTTTTTGATTTTGGATAAGCTCTGGTCGGTGTAATAAGGCGTGTGTGCCGATGACCAGGGGGGCGGTGGGTAACTTCTTTTTAGATTGTCCAGTGACAAGTAGTGGCTTGATAGAAAAGGGTTTAAGCAGTTGGGAGAAGGATTGGTAGTGTTGTTCTGCTAGGACTTGAGTGGGGGCAAGAACAAGGGTTTGAAAGCCTTGTTTCACTACTTGTAGAGCAGCCGAGACGGCGACAATGGTTTTGCCTGAGCCAACATCGCCTTGGAGAAGCCGGTTCATGGGGATGGTTTGTTTAAGGTCTGTGAATACATCGTTGATGGCTTGTTGTTGGTCTGGAGTTAGATCGAAATCTAGTTTTTTGAGTAGCTGGTTATGAAGTGATGGGGTGGTGGTTATGGGAGTGGCAGATCGTTGCTGCCAGTCTAGTTGAGTGAGAGCGGATTTAAGATAGATACCGATTAGATCATTAAGGCTTAGGCGTTTTTGAGCCGACTCAAGTTGCTTTTGAGTGTCTGGAAAGTGGACTTGATGGTAGGCGGAGTTAAGGTCGATGGGTAGCCTTGATTTAAGAGAAGAGGGAAAAATCTCTTTGATGGTGAGCGATGAGAGGACTAGACTGATTTTGTGACGGAGCCATTTATGGGAGATACCGGCGGTAAGTGGGTAGAGAGGAATGATGCGGTTGGTATGGAGTTGTTTCTTTTTAATTGGTTCGAAGTCTGGTGAGTTGAGGATTAGTTGATTTCTGAATTGATCAACTTGGCCGGTGAAATAGTATTGCTGTTTGGGAATAAGAGAGTTAGTAAGATATGGTTGGTTAAACCAGGTTAGTTGAAGCGATCCAGTTGAGTCAGTAACAGTGGCTTTTTGGAGTGTTTTTCGATTAGGAAGTCTAACAGAAGTTAGTGAGACAAGGGTGGCTTTAAGGCAGACTTCTTGGTCTGGTTCGAGTTTGTTGATGGGGGTGGTGTGTGAGTAATCAAGATAACGGGAAGGGAAGTGGTTGATGAGGTCAGAAATAGTGTTGATATTAAGTTTTTGGAGTCGTTTTTGATAAGCTGGACCGACTCCGGGCAGATTGGCAACAGAGTGATTAAGCCGCATGGTTAGTAGAGAAAGAGAGGTAAGAAGGAGGAGGCTAGTAGAGCTAGGCTAGAGATAACGATAATGAAGGAGAAGATACGTTTGCGTTTTTTGGTGAGTCGCATAAGGCTAATTATAGCGAGAAGTTAGAGAGATTCAAAAGCAAAAAGATGATAAAATTTTAGTTATGATGCGCAGGTATGGTCGTTATAGTAGTTGGTCGAGAAGAGGAAATAGGTTTGGTCGACAGATTGGTAACTTCAAGAAATGGTTAACGCCGGTGAGGTTGGCCAAACTTATGTTTGTGGGCTTGGTGGTGGGAACACTGGCTATGTTTGGATTGTTTGCTTGGTACTCGCGCGACTTGCCCAACCCAAATGAGATTCAACGGGATAGGGGTTTTTCTACTCAGATTTTAGACCGTGAGGGTAAAGTCGTTTTGTTTGATGTATACGAGGAAGAGAATCGAAAGTTTACGCCGATTGAGGAGATACCAGATGACTTAAAGAAGGCAACGGTGGCGATTGAGGATAAGGATTTTTATAAACACCAAGGATTTGATGTTTTAGGCATGGTTCGAGGTATGAGCCGGTTGTTTACCAGAGGAAGAGCTCAGGGAGGATCAACATTGACTCAGCAGCTGGTTAAAAATGTTTTGTTGACTAGTGATAGGAGTATTAGCCGTAAGTTGAAGGAATTGGTGTTGGCAGTACAGATAGAGAGGAAGTTTAGCAAGGATGAGATTCTGCAGATGTATTTGAATGAGGCTCCTTATGGAGGAACAGCCTGGGGAATCTCGGCAGCGGCTCAGCAGTATTTTGCTAAGGAGCCTAAAGACCTTGATTTGACTGAGTCGATAATTCTGGCCGGAATGCCTCAGGCGCCTAGTCGGTATTCCCCTTATGGCAAGGATCCGTTGGCTTATGTTGCCAGAGCAACGGCGGTAGCAAGAAGAATGAGGGAGGAAGGGTTTATCAGTGAGGAGCAGGAGAAGGAGGTGGTGGATAAGCTTCCTGGGGTAAGTTTCTTGTCTGAAAAAAGCTCGATTAAGGCGCCACATTTCGTGATGTATGTTAAGGATCAGTTGGAGGAGATGTATGGAGAGGAGATGGTAACGGGGGGAGGATTGAAGGTAACCACTAGTTTGAATTGGGAGTTGCAGGAAGCGGCACAAAATATAGTGGCAGAGGAGATTGAGAAAGTAGTTGATACGCTGGCGATCAGTAACGGGGCGAGTGTAGCCGTTGATGCTAATAGTGGTGAGATCTTGTCGATGGTGGGCTCAAAAGATTTTTTTGCGGAAGATATCGACGGACAAGTAAACGTGACCTTGTCCTTGAGACAACCGGGATCAGCGATCAAGCCAGTCACTTACGCAACCGCTTTTGCTGAAGGGTATTGGCCTGGAAAAACCTTGGTTGATGTGGTGACTGAGTTTCCGGGGGGAAATGGAGAGAAATATGAGCCGAAGAACTATGATGGAGAAGAACACGGCCCGGTTCATTTACGAGAAGCATTAGGATCATCACTTAATATTCCGGCGGTGAAGTTGTTGGCCTTGGTTGGAGTTAAAGATAACCTGGAGATGGCTTACAAGATGGGTTTTAGTACCCTGGAACCTAGTAAGGAGAACTTAAGTCGGTTAGGACTGTCCATGACTTTAGGTGGTGGTGAGGTTAGGTTAATTGAAATGGCCTCTGCTTATGCCAGTTTTGCTAATGGAGGTAATCGGGTTGAGCCGGTGAGTATCTTAAAAGTAGAGGATAGAAATGGAAAGGTATTGTTTGAACACAAAGCTCCTGGTAAAAAACAGGTAATGGATGAGAAGGTAGCATTCTTAATTAACAATGTTTTGAGTGATAATAATGCTCGCTTGATCACTTTTGGAGCAAACAGCTTGATTAATATTAGAGGGGCAAACGTAGCGGTTAAGACGGGAACAACCAATGACATGAGGGATAACTGGGCAGTGGGATGGACCAAAAAGGTAGTGGTAGGTGTGTGGGTGGGAAATAATGATAACTCGCCGATGAAGGCGGTGGCTTCTGGCGTGTCTGGAGCCTCACCAATCTGGAGGAGACAGATGCTTGAGGTGATTGACCTTTACGGTGATCCTCCTTTTGACCCCCCAAGCGGTGTGGAGCAGGTTAGTTTGGATAGGATTTCTGGCTATCCGGCGCATGATAACTTTGATAGCTATACAGACTGGGCAATTAAGGGAACGCTGCCGACAACGGAGGACCCGATTCATGTAATGTTGCCGGTATGTCCGGGGCAGCCTGATAAGTTGGCGACGGAGGTGATGGTGGGGCAGAATAACTTTGATCGCAAGGAGTTTATTATCCTTAAAGAAAGCGATCCGTTAACTGGAGATAACCTGTGGCAGAAGGCCATTGATCGATGGGTGGCAGCACAGGGTGATACTAGATATCATCCGCCAACCGAGTACTGTGGTCAGGTCGAGGGTTTGCATGTGACGATTAGTGAGCCTGGAAATGAGAGTAAATATGACAGTAATGAGGTGACGATTAAGGCGAAAGTGTTTTCAAATGAGCGAATCGAGTGGGTAGATCTGTATTTAAACGGAAATAAAGAATGGCGGTGGGAAGAGGGTCCGTATGAAAAAACTTTTACCCTTGAGCAAGGGGTATATGATTTGAGAATTCACGCTAGGAACTCGGCCGGAATCCAGAATGAGGCCAATGTTGTGTTTGGAGTTAAGGTAGATCCTAAAGAGGAGAATGAAGAAGCAGAACCGACGCCAAGCTTGACAGTGGTTCCATCACTACCGGTAGAGGTGGAGTAAGCTTAAGATTTAAGATTGTTTTTGATTTGGGTGACTTTAGCTTGGGTGAGATTACCCTGAGGATCATTGAATTCAAGGCGGAAGGTGTGGTTGTGTTGATGTGAGGTAAGATACTCAACTGAGACAATAAGGGGGTGGGCATTTTCCAGCTGAGTGATAAGATCGGCTACAGGCTTAGTTGATGTAAGGGTTATGTCTTCATAGATGGATGGATATTGCGGGATAGGTTTGAAGTTTAGAATAGGGTTGATTTGGAGGCTTAACTTGGCGAAGTTAAGATCAGCACAAACGACTGTTTGGTTTAGATTAAACCTGGAAGTAACTTCGGGCGAGATGATGCCAAGGGTACCAAGATGGTGGTTATGGTAATAGACTGAGGCTGAGTGTTTAGTTATAAAGGGTGGAGTCTTTTTGGCCAGGGGTTTGAATTTTAGGTTAAGGTGGAGGTGTTTGGCTAATGCTTCAAGATAGCCTTTGGTGGTAAAGAAATCTAAACCATAGGTGATAAAACTTAAGGTGCTGGTTTCATCTGGTAGGGTGGATTTGGTTGAGTGGTAGGTGTGGGCTAGTTCAAATAGGCGTAGGGGTGGAGCGACTTTACCTCGATTTGCATCCAGATTGGAGAGAAGTGAGGGGATAAGAGATGTGCGTAGGTACTCAAACTCTCCGGATAGTGGATTGGAAAGCTTTAGTTTTGGTTCAAGTTTATGGTTGGTTTGACGGAAAAGGTCTTGGCTGACTAGAGAGAGGTTGTAGATTTCAGTGAAGCCTAGGTTGCTTAAGTAGCTACGAGCTTGATACTCATGTTTAAGAAGTGGGTCGGTTTGAGTGTGGGGGATGGTGGTGGAAGGTAAATTAGATGGTAGGCGGAAATAGCCGTGGATGCGGATAATCTCTTCGGCTAAGTCTTGGGTGAGATTAATATCATGGTGGCGCCAGCTGGGAACTGTAACGCGAAGTACTTGAGAAGTGATTGATTTGGAGGTGAAACCAAGTTTTTTTAGAATACTGCTGACTTGAGTTGGTTTTAGATTGATGCCAGCAAATTGGTTAAGCCAGTTTAGGTCAAGATTGATGGTTTTGGTTTTAGTTGGATTGGGGTATAGGTCGATGAGATTGCTACTAATAGTGGCGTTGGCTCGTTGTTCTAGAAGTTTAACACCGGCGATAAGAGTGGGAAGAACTAGTTCGGGGTCAGGTTTTTTTTCAAAAATCTGGGCAGCTAGAGTTCTCTCTTGTGTGTAGAGAGAGGTTTTTCTGATGTGTTTGGGTTCGTAAGTTTGGACAAAGAGAAGAACATTTTTAGTATTTGAGTCAATGGCGGAGAGTTGGCCACCCATGATGCCACAAAGGTCAATTAGGCGACCGGAGCCGTCTTGGATGACGATGTCACCACCTTGTAGATGGTGAACTCGACCATCCAGAGTCGTGATAGACTCCCCTTTCTTACTCTCTCGCAATATAAGTTGTTGGTTGGCTATTTTGTCTAAATCAAAAGCGTGGACAGGCTGACCGTACTTAAGGGTTAGTTCATTGGTGATGTCGATAACATTGTTTAAGGGGCGTAGTCCTGAAAGATTGAGCCAATCTTGAACCGGTTTGGGTGAGGGTTTGACTTGAGTATTGGTAAGAGTAATAGCCGTAAAGCGGGGTATGAGAGAGTTGTCTAGAATTTGTAGATTAAGTGGTGAGTTTTTGGGTAGATCACCTAGTTGTTTTAGATTTAGTTGGTATGGATCATTTTTAATCTTGGCCTTGTATTTGAATTGAGGTAGGATGGTGGCTGCTTCTCTGGCTATGCCAAAGGCTGAGGCTGAGTCAATGCGATTGGTAATGACCTCGATATGGTAAAGGTAATCGTTCTTGTAAGAAGTGATTCGATCAACGGTGGGACCACATAAAGAGAGAGACTTGGCTATTTGTTCAGGTTTAGCTGAGGTATCTAGGAATTCTTTAAGTAGTGAATGGGGTAACTTAATATCCATAGAGTGATTATGACTGATTGAGAAAGCGAAGATCGCTGGTATAGAGATCTCGTAGGTTGTTGGTAACGTTATGTTTCATCATGATGAGACGTTCTATCCCCCAACCGAAAGCGAAGCCAGTAAATCGATCGGGATTGATACCACCGTTTTTTAAGACCTGAGGGTGGACCATGCCGGCGCCGCCAAGCTCTAGCCAACCAGCTTTACAGACGGGGCAGCTTTTTCCATTTAACTCTCCCCTACCCTTGCAAAGGTGGCAGTTGATGTCGACTTCGAAGCTGGGCTCGGTGAACTGAAAGTGGTGAGGACGAAGTCTGACTTGACGGTCAGAGCCAAAGTATGACTGAACAAAGAAGTTGCTGACACCGATAAGGTGAGTGATGTTTATATCTTTGTCTACGACTAAACCCTCGAACTGGTGGAACATGGGACTATGGGTATTACTGGCCTGACGTCTATAGGTCTTACTAATGTTAATCATTTTGATGGGAGGTTTTTTTAATAACTCCATCTCTCGTAACTGGCCATTGCTGGTATGGGCGGTTAGAACAACTTCTGGATTGATATAGAAGGTTTCTTGGTCATCTCGGGCGGGGTGGTCTTTGGGGATGTTTAGGCCTTCGGCGTAGTACCAGTCAGTCTCTACTTCTGGGTAACGACGCCTGACAAAGCCTAGTTTGGTGAAGATATCCTCGATTTCTTTAATGGTTTGGGTAATTAAGTGAAGGTGGCCGATGGGTGGAAGAATGCCTGGTATGGTGACATCGATCTCTTGTTGGACCTGCTGAAGAGATTTTTGGCGTTTGGCAATAAGCTGGTCAATGTATTGTTTGGTTTGGTTGATGAGACGACCCTGGCTTTTTAGGGCTTCTTTAGGAAGCGAGCTTAAGTATTGATTGACTAAACCTTTGCGGCCAAGATATTGAGTTTGAAGTTTGTCTAAGGCTTCAAGATCCTTGGCAGACTGGATTTGCTGAGTAGCTTGTTTTTTGATGATTTCGAGATCGTCCATGGATGAATTCTAGCTTAAGAGAATAAAAAAATCCTCCCTTGTGGGGAGGTTTGGGTCTAAAAACGCCAAAAGCAACCTCCCTAGTGCCGATTAAAAAAGATAGGATCGGTTGAGTGGTTGCTTCTCGCGTGTGACATTTTGATTGTCATGTAGGGAGAGATTATATGACGACAAACTGAAATGTCAAGAGTTTTTGGGTGGTGTATTAGGGAAATGTTTGACTAGACTTGAGGGAAGTCCGTATCTACCGTGTTGGTCACCTGTAATCTTGATTGTACCCGGGTTTCTTAGAGATACTATGTGTTTTGAGCGAACAAGTTTTTTATACCAGTTGCTAATTTGTTTTAAGTTAACATGGTATTTTTTGGCTATTTGCCCAGTGGTATAAATCTTCATTTTCATTTTATATACGGGGGCGTCTGGACTTGCACCAGCCACTTTAAGAAATGCTCTTTTTCACCCCCATTTCTTGTCATTATAAATTGTCAAGTGCGGTTGGGGTATAATCCAAAAGGCATGTATGATCAATCTAAAATGCGAAAGTATCAGCAAACATTACAACCAACCGTTGTTAGACGAAATAAGTTTTTCGTTTCGGGGTGTTGGGGTGGTGGGATTGATTGGTGATAACGGATCAGGTAAATCAACCTTTTTAAAGATTTTGGCTGGAGTCGAGGATCAGTATGAGGGTAAGTTTGATTGGAATGTTGGAGTAAGAGTGGGATACATGCCCCAGGAGATAGTGGGCAGGGATAGATTGTCAGGAGGACAGAAAAAGATTGAAAAACTAGCAGAGTTGATTTATGGAGGTGGATATGACGTTTTACTACTCGATGAGCCAGATAACCATCTTGATTTCGAGGGAAAGGATTGGCTGATTGAGGCATTAAGTCATTTTTCTGGTTTGGTGATTATGATCTCACACGATCGGGATTTTTTAGCCAAAACCACTAAGTATGTATGGATGATTGAGGATAGGAAAGTTAGAACCTTTCCCTTTGGTTATGCTCAATATGAGAAGGTATATGAAAATGAGCAGGTAAGTCTGGAGAGGCTGTATGCACTACAGCTAGCTGAGGAAAAAAGATTAATTCAGTTGGTCAAGGACTTTAGATTAAGGTTGGCTCAGGGTAAGGTGAAGCCTTCTGGTTTGCGAGCAATGATGAGCCGACTGGAGAGGCATAGAGCTGGTATGATTAAAAATCCGGCGGAGCGGAGGGAGACGATTACTATTAAGTCAAGGATTGAGGGTAAACGAATTAAGGGTAAAACAGCGGTATTGGTGAAGGATATGAGTTTTAGTTATGGTAACGACCTGGTATTTAAAGGGGCTAACCTTCACATGTTTGTGGATGAGAAAGTGTTAATGGTGGCTCCAAATGGATCGGGTAAGACAACATTGATTAGATTGTTACTGGGAGATATGTTACCTGATGAGGGAGTAGCTAAGGTGGGAGTGGGCCTTAAGGTCGGCTATTACGCCCAGGAACACTTTGAGGCTTTAGATGAACAGAAATCAGCTTTGCAGCTGTTTATGGATAGCTATCCCATGTATGAGTATGAGGTGGAGGCAGTGTTGCGTCAGTTTTTGTTTAGCAAGCAAACAATGAAAACGCGTGTTGGTTTGTTATCAGGTGGACAGAAAGCAAGACTGCAACTGGCTTTGTTTTTGTACAGAAAGCCTGATTTGTTGATTCTGGATGAGCCGACTAACCACTTGGATATTAAATCAATTGTGGCATTAGAAAATTTTTTGAAAGAGTTTGAGGGTTCGGTTTTGCTGATTACTCATGATCGGGAGTTAATTGAGGCAGTGGGTGGCAGAGTGGTTGGGATTACAGATAAGAAGATTAAGCCAGTCTGGAAGAGCTAGTTTTTTTGTTTAAGCTTGATATGGCAGTAAACTTGAGCTTGACGAGTGTTTGTTTTGTTTATAGGATCAAGTTATGAAAAATAAAAACATGACTGCGGTGATTGGGTTATTGGGTATAGTGATTTTGGCAATCCTGGGTTACCAGGTGCTGGGAGGAAGGGCTGATAACATAGAGGTGAGTCAGGATGGAGCTGGAGAAGAATCGATGCCTAAGACACTGCTTGGGCTAATGGCTTTGGGAGATGAGATGAAGTGTACCTATTCTTACGAGGATGAGACAGGAGCGACTGAAGGTCAGGTGTATATTGCGGGAGGCAAGAGTAGAAGTGATTACACGGTGAGGACGGCTGAGGGTGAAGATTTTAGCGGGAGTGTGATTACCGGAGACGAGTATAGCTATGTGTGGGGTTCGATGATGGAGGGGGGTTTGAAAATGAAGCGAGTTGATGAGGTTGATCAGGAAACTGAAGGAGCACCAGTAACAAGTGATTATGCAAAATTGGACGAAGAGATGAACTATCAGTGTGAGCCATGGGTAGCTGATCAGTCTAAGTTCACTCCTCCTAGTAATGTTGAGTTTAGAGATCTGGGGGCAATGATGGATGATGTCAAGATCCAGCAGTGTGCTATGTGTGGATCGCTAGACGGTGAAGCAAAAACTGCTTGTGAACAGCAGTTTGGATGTAATTAGATAAAGTAGAAAAAAGACGGGACGTCTTGTTTAAGGACGTCCCTGGGTTGAGAGACTCGGCGGTGTGGTGATGCCTATTCGAGATGGAGAGTTGTGGTGATGATGAGCACCTCATCCTTGTAGGGCATCCCGGACCCGGTCATGGTCACGACTTCGACCTGCTGAGTGGTTGAGAATGACACAATCTTGTGACCTTCCGTTGCCTCAGCAAGCTTGCTGTTGTGCGAGGACATATCTGGCTTGGCAGGGTCAGTTTTGCTGGTTATTACAATTACAAAACCTTTACGAGCCACAGGTAAGTCTCCTTACTCAAATGAACGAGTGTTGAGTATTATAGGTTATTCAATAAGGGGAATCAAGAGAAAGGGGTTATTTCGTCTGTTTGACGATCTGGGAGAAAACTGATGGTTGCTTGACAGCTAGTAGAGCTAAGATCTTGCGATTTAGCTTGATGTTTTTCTTGGAGAGGTTGCCGATAAACTGGCTGTAGCTGGGGGCATCTTCAATGCTTGCTAGTCCGCCATTGATACGCTTGATCCAGAGGGTGCGGAACTGGCGCTTTTTTTGCTTGCGGCCAGCATAGGCATACTCACCAGCATGAAGAAGGGCTTCTTTAGCTCTTTTGATAAGGCGGTTGTATGACATGCGGAAGCCCTTGGTGGCTTTGAGCACTTTTTTATGTTTACGACGGCGGTAGGGTCCAGTTGAGACGCGTGGCATATTAGATTCCTAACATTCTTTTAATTTTTTTAGCAAAGACGCCTTTTACCTCGACATAGTTGCGGTAGCGACGAATTTGTTTGGCACTCTTACGACGACGTAAGTGACGCATGTTGGGAGTGCGTCGTAGAACTTTGCCGGTAGCAGTAATTTTGAACCGTTTGGCGACAATTTGTCTGGTCTTAGTTTTGGTCTTGTTCATCTTTCTTAATTTGTTTAGTTGGTTTAATTTGACCGACGTATAGTTTGCCGAGCCATTTGGGATCTTGTTCTAGTTTGGCGATATCGGATAGGCTTTGGACAGCCTTGTCCATCTGCGAGATACCAAACTCTTTACGGGTGATCTGACGCCCGGTGAATTTTACCACGAGTTTGACTTTGTGACCATCGGCTAGAAATTCCCTGGCTCGTTCAAGACGGGTGTTGAAGTCGTTTTCGGCCATGAAAGGGGTGAAACGGACTTCTTTGACATTGGTGGCTTTGGTTTTGGTGGTACCAGACTTGGTTTTTTTTGATTGCTGGTACTTGAACTTGCTAAAGTCGATGATTTTGGCAACTGGTGGATTGGCTTTTTCGGCAACTAGGATTAAATCCAGTCCTTGTTCCCTGGCGAGAGCTAGGGCCTTGTCTCTGGACATGACACCTAGTTGTTCTCCCCCATCTTTGATAACGCGCAATTGCTCGGCTCTAATGTACTGGTTTATGGAGTAATGTTTATTAATGGTTTTGACGGTGATTGGTAACTTGAGGCTTTAATTTTATCAATTTAAAGCTTTAGATTCAATTTTTTCCTTCAAGAGGGACAAAAAATGAGTCAGATCCATACTACCCAGGTCTTGTTCACCTCTTTGGCGAACAGAGATAGTGCTATCTTTGGCTTCTTTTTCACCGACTATAACCATGTAGGGGTATTTTTGATCCTCAGCATTTCTGATTTTTTTGCCCAATGATTGGTCGGATTGGTCAAACTCGACCCTTATACCGTTGTTCTTAAGCTCATAGAAGACTTCTTGGGCATAGTCATTGGACTTGTCAGAAACGGGTAGGACAGCTACCTGAACTGGTGAGAGCCAGACTGGGAAAGCGCCTGAGAAGTGCTCGATTAGAATCATAAGGAAGCGCTCGAAGGAGCCAATGATGGCTCTATGAACCATGATTGGGGTTTGATCACTACCGTCAGCGGCGGTGTATTTAAGACCAAAACGCTGTGGTTGAACATAGTCAATCTGAACGGTGGAAAGTTGCCACTCTCGACCTAAGGCATCGGTAGCCATTAAGTCCATTTTAGGAGCATAAAAGGCGGCCTCCCCTACTCCATCGTAGTATTCGATGTGGTTTCTTTCCATGATTTTGACGGCCCATTTTTCTACTTTGTCCCAGATTTTGGGATCACCTAAGTATTTTTCTGGGGTGTTTGGGTCTCTGGTGGAAAGACGGTAGCGATATTTAAGTCCGAAGGTGCGCATGACCTCTTTAGTCATGGAAAGCATGACATCTACTTCGTCATCGACCTGTTCTTCGCTGCAAAAAACATGGCAGTCGTCTTGGGAGAAAGCTCTAACTCGGGCTAGCCCTGAGAGCTCTCCTGGTTTTTCGTCACGATAGAGCATGGCGAAGTCGGTGTAACGAATGGGTAGGTCACGATAGCTTCTGGGTTTGCTAGCAAAGATTTGGGTGTGTTGAGGACAGTTCATTGGTTTTAAGAACAGCTCATCGTCGCTGTAGTGAGAGTGAATGGTAAACATGTCGTCTTTGTATTTGTCGTAGTGTCCAGAGGTTTCGAACAGCTCGGCTTTGGCTACCTGGGGAGTCCAGACTTGTTGGTAGTCTTGTTGAGTTTGGAGTTGTTCAACATATCCATTAATGAGTTGACGAAGTAGGCAGCCCTTGGGGGTGTACAGGGGAAAACCTGGGCCGATAAGATCGGAGAAGGTGAAGAGATCAAATTTAAGCCCTAACTTTCGATGGTCTCGTTTTTCAGCTTCCTGACGTTTTTCGATGAACTGTTCTAGTTCTTCTTGAGATGAAAAGGCGGTGCCATAAACACGGGTTAGCATTTTGTTATTGGAATCACCATGCCAGTAGGCGCCAGCTAGCGAAAGTAGTTTGAAAGCTCCAATCTGTCCAGTACTATCGGCATGGGGGCCGGAACAAAGATCAACAAACTCATTTTCGCTGTCCTTACCAGTGTAGTAGAGGGTAATGGGTAGCTGGTTGCTTTCGGCTTGAGTAATCCAGTCTTGCTTGTAGGGGTTTTTTTTAAACAGGTCTCTGGCTTGATCAGCCGAGACGGTAATTGATTCAAGCTTAAGGTCAAGATCGATAAGGCGTTGCATTTCCTTTTCAATGACGGGGAAATCTGACTCAGATAGTTTAAAGTCTTGAGGTGAGTCAAAATCGAAGTAGAAACCGTCTTCTGTAGCTGGACCCATGGCCATAATGATCTTGTCTGGTCCATAGAGATTAATCATGGCTTGAGTTAAGACATGTTCGGCGGTGTGACGGATTTGATATAGATGTTGATCTTCTGGTGAGAGCTGATTGAATTTTGAGTTATTGTTTGACATGGTCTGTTTGTATATTACTTTATATTGCTGCTTGGTTGTAGGTATAAAAAAACCTCCCTATCGGGAGGTTAGTTAAGCAGTCTAACCAACCCGATTAAAGCGGGAGGATGGTAGTAGTGGTGCGGGTAGTGGTAGACATAGGCTGATTTTAGATCTGCTTAATAATTTTGTCAAAGTGATTATAGGCTAGGTCTGCTTTCAATAGCGGTAAGGGTGTGGTTGATGATGGTGGCGAAGAAGTTGCCGATTAAGGGTAGACCGCCAAGGTAAGAGAAGACAAGCGAGATGAGAGAAACTAAAAGGGCAAAGCCGACGGTCATACCTAATGCCCAGCCGATACCACCGACTAGATTCAAGAAAAAAGCTCTGTTGTAAGAAAGCCGTTGTTGTTCGTCGTTAACACGCACGTTATTTGGACTTTTGGCTTGTAACCGTAAAGCCTTTGGAGAAGTAGCTGATTTGGTCATTGATTACCCAGGGAATGGGTAGGATAAACATGAAACCAAAAAACCAAAGGATGCCTCGACCAAGAAGCTCTAGGCTGTCATTGTTGTATTTGATTTTGTGGGTCATATTTGGTAATTAAATGTTGATGCCAGTTTTTATTATAAAGAGTATCTAGATTAATTGCATCTTTAAGCTGGTAAGGACCGATATGGGTTCGGGTTAGTGATGATAAGAAGCTGTCTAGTTTTAACTGGGTAAAGAGATCACAGCTAAGTTGACGGATATAGGTGCCTGAGGAGACACTGGTGTTAAAGGTAACCAAAGGTGAACGATAGGTTATTAAATCAAGTTGATGAATAGTAACGGGTTTGGTTTTGCTGGTAATAGCATTACCTTTTCGAGCATGGCGATAGAGTGGTTGACCTTGATGTTTGGCGGCTGAGTAAGCCGGGACTGATTGATGGTACTGACGAGGAAAGTTGTTAAACAATATTTCTATTTTTTCCCTACCAACTGATGGCGGATTGGTTTGGGGAGTAAGATCGCCTTCAATGTCCAGGGTAGGAGATGAGTAACCCAGTCGCGCAGTGGCAAGGTAGGTTTTGGGTAGTGTCTGGAAAAGACTAAAGTTTTTCGTAGCTGAGCCAAGTAGAAGGATGCTTAGACCGTTGGCAAATACATCCAATGTACCGGCATGCCCCACCTTGAAGTCAGGCTTGATTGCTTTTTTAAATACTCTAATTAAGTCAAAGGTAGAGAGACCGGTTGGTTTGTTGAGGAGAAGAATACCGTTCATGTGGTGATATCGGAGGCTATTTGGTAGAATTATATATGCTGGACTCGTAGCTCAGTCGGTTAGAGCGCTGCATTGACATTGCAGAGGTCCCTGGTTCGATTCCAGGCGGGTCCACAAAGTTATCCAATACTAGTAGAGATTGAGCGTTCCTCAGAGAGGGTAAATTTGGTGCCTTTTGATTTGGCCATAGACCAGTAGAAACTTTGTTGCTGGCGACGAGAGTTGAATAAGTGGAGCCAGGATGAGGCTGACTCAACATCTTCTCTTAGGAGTTTTAGAGTTTTTTTGAGGTGTTCTAGGAAAGAGAATTGGTATTGACTGGCCTCGATGGGTGTTTGTTGAACGGCTACATCAACTTCTTTTTTTAGATTTTTGATGGACTTGGCAAGTGAGTGAAGTTCGACAATGATCTGATTGATGCGCTCTTGTTCCTGACGTTTGTTGAGCGAGTAGACTTCTTTGAACTCGCGACTACGAGAGCGAAAGAACTCTTGTTTGCGAAGTTGTTCGAGTCTTTGTTTTTCTTGATAGTTCTCGTAAGCCGGGAAGCGAGGCTTGTTTGTTTCAGTACTGGACTTGGGAGTTTGGGATCGCTGACGGAGAGACTCAAGAAAGCTTTGGATCTTGGGATTGATGGGTTTGTTGGTGGGTTGCATATCTTAAGTAAGATAACAGACAGGCCTTTGTTATATAGGGTTATAGGGCTGGCTGTATGTTACTAAAGATTGAGAAGAGCGTCAATGGTTTTTCGTTTCTTGATAATACCCTTGACGTAGGCTCTTTGTTCGGGATGATTGAGTTGGTCTTTGGCCTGTTGATCACCGGAGGCATTGATCATGTCAGTGATTTCGTCGTCATTTACTGCAATATCAAGATCGGTGGCAATGCGGTCTAGGATAAACTCGATTTTTAGATTTTCGGTTGCGGCTTGGTGATAGTCTTGTTTGATCTGCTCGGCAGTTTTACCAAGTGATTTTAGGTACTGGTCGACGGTGATTCCCAGAGCCTGAGTGTGGTCATAAAGACGAACCAAGGACTGGTTAACTTCTTGGGTTATAAGAGACTCGGGAACGGTTAGCTCGATTTCCTTAAGTAGGGTATCGAGTAAGGCGGTGAGTTTTTCTGATTGAGGATCTTTTGGAGTTTGAGTTTTGTCATCGGATTTAGTTTTAGAGTTGGCATCCTTTTTAGTTTTGGCTTCAAGGTCTTTGAAGGCTTTTTTAAGTTTGTCCTGGTATCCTTTGATTTCAAACTCTGGAAGAAGAGGAAAAGAAAGAGTAACGGTCCAGGGGGCTTGGTCTGGAGTGGTCACGGCGGTTAAGGTGGGGTTGCCAATGATTTTTAGTTGATGCTGTTTGAAAACCTCCTTGATAATTTCTGGAAAAATGTGTTCAAGGGTGTGGTTGGTGACCTTTTGAGGATCGAGGTGTTCTTTTAGGACGTTTAAAGGAGCTTTGCCACGACGAAAACCCTTGATGGTAAGATCGTGACCTAAGTGAAGCATGGAGTCATTTTGGTGTTTGGCAACTAGATTGGCATCAATCGTTGCAGTAATAACGATAGTGCTGTCTTGGTGGGATTCGGTTTTAAGCGCAATGGCCGTCTTTTCAGTCATGGCCAGGATTATACACTAATTTTGATAATTTGATGGCTTGTTTGTATAAATGGGTATAATAAAAGTTGGATATGAACGAACAAAACTTTGTGTGTGAGCAGTGTGGCAAAGAGATTAAGGGAGAGAGTCTGGGAACAGCCCACCGAAATCATTGCCCGTTTTGTCTATGGTCAAAGCACTTGGATGGTCAGACACCAGGAGATAGAGCCGCTTCGTGTGGTGGAATGATGAAACCGGTTGGATTGACCTTTAAACAGGAACAGGATAAGACTGGCGAGTTGATGATCATACATAAATGTATGGTTTGCGGTGAGGTAAAGAAGAACCGGGTTGCGGGAGATGATGATGTAAAAGCGATTGAGTGTTTGTATAGGGAGTGTATGAAGTTAAGCGCTGAAGAGATAGTGGAGTTAAAGGATCGGGGTATCAGGGTTTTGGATGAGACGGACGAGATGGAGGTGTTAAGCCAGTTGTATGGTAAGTCAGAGGCAGAGAGAAGAATGCAAAGTGTGGTTTGAGCCCCCTGTCAGAATCGAACTGACGTCCGCGGTTTACGATACCGCTGCTTTGCCACTAAGCTAAGGAGGCAGCAAGACAAACGTCTTAATATATGGATATTTTACCTGGTGGGGAAGAAAAAGGGGTTAGCGAGGAATAGTGAGATTCATGTCGACCTCGATTAGACCGGGATTAGGGCCGATGAGGTCTTGGTTGGCTTGATAGATGTCAGTCCAGCGGAAACCATCACCGTAAGCGCGTAGGGCAATGTCCCAGAGGTGATCACCCTTAACAACGGTGTAGGTGTTCCCTTCAATGGTATTGTTGGTCGTTTGCTCTTGAGAAACGGTGGCGACCTTGACGGCTACTTTGGGGATAGTAAGCTGCTGACCAACCTCAATCTGGCCGGGGTTGTCTAGATGGTTAACAGAAGCGATATCAGTCCAGTTGTAACCGGAGTTGTAAAAGCTTTCGGCAATGCTCCAGAGGTGGTCACCTTGTTTGACGGTGTAGGTGGTGGGAAGACCTTCGGGAACCATCTGTCCATCTTCTTCTTCGACTAACTTGACTTGGCCTGGAGTAGCAGTTTGACCATCGTCTTCCAGAGCTGCTTGGTCAGTGATTTGTCCTTGAGGATTAAGGGAACGGAAATAGTTGAAAACAAGAAGGCCGATAACGACTACTACAATGGCGCCGAGTAAGGTGCTGATGGTGTCTTCGTTTAATTTAAGTGTCTTGAGAGTGTTTTTTAGTCGGCTGTCCATAGATAAAGCTAATTGATATCTTGTTTAGATTATTTACAAGTCATCCTATACAGAAAATTATTGCTAGTCAAGTAAGGATTTTGGTAAAAAAAAGGCGACTCTTTTAGAGTATAATTGGGTCGCCAATTGGCTTGGCTGTCTGAATAAAGCAGGACTTCGACACGAGGCCGACAAACAGAACGAGCAGGCCGAGGACTCCGAGAGCGATGGAGATGAGAGTCACAAGGATTGCGTTAAAGGTTCCTTGGACAACGCCATTTTTGGAAAGGCGCTGTATCGCCCAGTCAGTCACGGTCAAACGGTAGATGGCGAGAGCAATAATGAAAAGCATTGCCCCCGTGATGGTGATTGCCATTCTGTTTTTCCTTTCGGAATATATGCAACGAGCAATGTATGTGCTATAGGATAGAATAGTGTAAATTTCAAGTTTTGATTAATAATATGGCTTGAAAAAGATATCTCTTTTGGGAATAAATCTGGTAAAATATGGCTAGTCTGGGGCTGTAGCTCAGTTTGGTCAGAGTGTCTCCCTGTCACGGAGAAGGTCGCGGGTTCGAGCCCCGTCAGCCCCGCAGAGATTTCTAGTTTGGTTGGTTTGTTTGGTGATGTTGGTATGATCAGTATATGTTGGGGATGAAGAAAGGGATGAGTAACAAGGAGGTGGCTGATTTGTTGGAGATGGTGGCGGCAGCCTTTGAGATCAAGGATGAGGATTTTTTCAGAGTAAGAGCATATAAGAATGCAGCGGCAAGTATTGAACATTTGAGCAGTCAATTAAAGGATGTTTGGGACGCAGACAAATTGGAGGAGATTCCAGGTGTGGGACCAAGTTTGGCACAACATCTGGATGAATTGATTAGAACCGGTAGGGTTAAACATTTTGAGCAAGAGGTAAAGGGCTTGCCTCTGGGTATGTTTGAGTTGATGAAACTTGAGGGAGTAGGAGCTAAGACAGCATATAAACTGGCGAGTGAGTTTGATCTTAAAGATGAAAAGACGGCTATAGATAGGTTGAGGAGACAGATATTGGCAGGAAAAATTAAGGAACTTCAAGGGTTTGGAGAAAAGACTGAGGATGAACTACTTAAAGCGATTGGCTCGGTACAGAGTGGATCAGATAGGTTGTTGCTACCTGAGGCTGAAGCAATTGCTGAGGAGGTGGTTGAGTATTTAAGATCGAGCGGACTGTGTGAAAAGATTGAGGTGTTGGGAAGTTTGCGAAGGAGGGCTGCGACTGTTGGAGATATTGACTTGGCAGTGATGACAGATAAGCCAACTGAGTTAATGGAGTACTTACTTAAGTTTAAAGGTATTAAGAAGGTACTCTCGACTGGTTCAAAAACGACCATGTTTATCCATTCCTCTGGTCGGCAGGTGGATGTAAAGACTCAGAGTAAGGATCGCTGGGGGTCGATGTTGCAGCACTACACGGGTAGTAAGTTACACAACATCCATTTGCGTAAACTGGCGCTTGAGAAAAAAATGTCTTTGTCTGAGCATGGAATCAAAAAGGGTGGCAAGTTATTTAAGTATGCTGGTGAGAACGAGTTCTACGAGGCCTTGGGCTTAAAATATATTCCCCCTGAGTTAAGAGAAGACAGTGGTGAGATTGAGGCTTCGATTAAGGGTGGGTTACCTGATTTAGTTGAATTAAAAGATATCAAAGGTGACCTTCATATGCATACTAATATTGAGATCGAAACTAGCCATGATATGGGTATGAGCAGTGTTAGTGAACTTCTTAACATGGCTGAAAGTTTGGGTTATGAGTATATTGGTTTGAGTGACCATAACCCAAAAATGAAGGGATTAAGCGAATCTGCTCGAGTTAAGGTAGTTAAGAAAAGAAATGAGGCTATTGATAAAGAAATAGCTTCAAGTGAAAGTAGTGTGAAAATATTTAAAGGAATGGAGGTAGATATCCGGCCTGATGGACGACTGGCAGTGAGTGATGAGGTTTTGGGTTTACTTGATTATGCAGTGGTCTCGATTCATGCCAGTTTTAGACAAAGCAAAGAGGAGGCGACGGAAAGAGTGCTTAGAGCCTTTGATCATCCTAGGGTTAAAATTTTTGGTCATCCGACGGGAAGGATGCTTAATAAGCGTGAGGGTTTGGATTATGACTGGGAGAGAGTCTTCGAGGAGTGTAGAAGAAAAAGGATTGCGGTTGAGATAAACTCGAGCCCTGAGAGACTGGATTTACCGGATATGTTGGTACGTCAGGCAGTAAAGACGGGGGTTTTGCTAGTGATTAACACAGATGCTCATGAAGCAAGCTCTATGAAGGGTATGAGGTACGGTGTGGGTGTGGCAAGACGTGGTTGGGCTGAGGCTAGTAACATCATCAATACCTGGCCATATAAGAGAGTAGAAAAATGGATTGAGTCTTGAGGTTGGTGGTATGATGTTTATGGTTAGTAATTGATTTATGTAAACATGCCTGTGCTATACATTTTGCTTGGTGGTGGATTATTACTTGGTTTGTATTTGATTTCGACATATAACCGGTTTGTGGGTATGAGAACCCAGATTGAGGCTAGTATCCAGGAAATTGGTAACCAGCTAAAGAGACAAGCTGAGATGATCCCCAACCTGGAGGCATCAGCTAAGGGATATTTAAAGCATGAGACTAAGATTTTTGAGCAGCTAACGGATGCTAGAAAAGCGGTGGATGAAGCAGTGAAGTCTAACTCCGCTAAAGCGATTGAGTCAGCTCAGAGTAAGTTGAGCCAGGTTTTGCCCAAATTACAGGTGTTGGTTGAGAGTAACCCTGAGATTAAGGGAGCTGAGGTGGTAACCAAGCTCATGAACGAACTTCGAGATACGGCTGACAAAGTGATGTACTCAAGAAGAACTCTTATTGACCTGGTTCAGGACTTTAATCAGATGGTGGTAAGTTTCCCATCAAATATGGTAGCCAAGCTGTTTGGCATGGCTAAACAGGCTGGTTTAACCACACCTGATAAGGGAGCTCACTTGTCTGTGAGTGAGGCTGAGACTAAGGGGCCAAAGATTAGCTTGTAATTTTTGTTTTTAAACCTAGTCTGGTTTTAGGTAAATGATTAACGTCTACGAAAGAGTTGAGGTAAATAAGCGGAAGAGTGCTCTGGTTGTGCTCGGGTTTATTGTTTTTGTGGCGGCAGTGGCGTATGTGTTTAGCCAGGCATTAGGTTATGGTCTGGATATGGTTGGGATAGCCTTGATTCTGTCTGGAGTGATGAGTTTTGCTTCGTATTACTGGTCTGACAAGATTATCTTGTCTTTATCTGGAGCAAGAGAGGCTGACCGGGACAGGGACTTTGAGTTCTATACCGTGGCTGAGAACTTGGCTATGGCGGCTAGATTACCCAAGCCAAGGCTATATGTGATCGAGGATACGGCTATGAACGCCTTTGCCACGGGAAGAGACCCTGACCATGCGGTGGTAGTAGCCACAACAGGTTTGCTTGACCGGCTTGATAGATCAGAACTGGAGGGGGTGGTAGCTCATGAGTTGGCACATGTTAAGAACTATGACATTAGATTGATGGGAGTGGTGGCTATTTTAGTAGGTTTGGTAGCCTTATTAGCTGATTGGTTTTTACGAATTAGTGCTTGGGGTGGGGGCAGAAAGAGAGATAATGAGGGGAATAATCAGCTGCAGGCGATATTAATGATTGTGGGTATTTTGCTGGCACTACTGGCTCCCTTGGTTGCTAACTTGATCAAGTTAGCTATCTCACGAAGAAGAGAGTTTTTGGCTGATGCTGAGGCGGCTAAGCTAACTAGATATCCTGAGGGCTTAGCTAGAGCATTGGAGAAAATATCTAAAGACAGTGAACCGTTGGAAGCAGCTAATAAGGCAACGGCTCATTTGTATATTAGTGATCCATTAAAGAACCGTCATGATGCTATAGGTTGGTTTGCAGGTTTGTTTAACACTCACCCACCAGTGGAGGAGCGAATTGCAGCATTACGGGCGTGATCTGGAAGTCTAAACATATAGGAGAGAAACAGCTTGTTGGGGTCAGGTTGGTGAATGATTCATTCTTGAATTTGCGGTTTGCTGGGGTTGAGTTGAAGCTAAGTAGTTTTGAGAAATGTTTGTTTAAAGAGTGTGATTTTAGCGGTGTGATAATTCAGGACAGTGGCTTTATTGATGTTGATTTTCAGGGTAGTCGGATTAGTAACCTTGATTTGTCGGTGGGATATTTTAAGGGTGTTAAGTTTGACGAGGTGGTGGCTGAGGGTACGGTATTTAGGCAACTTAGAAAAAGTGATGAGAAACTTGAGTGGATGGATATGCGCAAAACAAGCTTTGTGAAGGCTGATCTGTCTTCGGCAATATTTATGAAGTGCAGGCTTAACGAAGCTGATTTTAGAGGAGCTAAGTTGGAGAGGTGTGTGTTTGAGGGTTGTGATTTAAGTGAGGCCAATTTTAGCGAAGCGCAACTTGCAGGAGTTAATTTTGAAGGAAGTAGGATTGATAAGACGGTTCTTGATATGAGCGGGTTTGTGAGTCTTGGTCAGGCTAAGGGTTTTGTACTTAGTGACTAGCTGAATGGTTAGCAGACGGTTGACATGATTGCTAACTAGAGGTTAAATATTGGTTATGGATAACAATAACTTGCCTGATTTTTTAAAGCCAGTTGATCCTGAAAAGGCACTGGAGAAGTTCACCATTAACTTGACTGAGAAAGCGAGAGAGTCAAGGCTTGACCCGGTGATTGGAAGAGATAAGGAGATTAGGCGGATGATGCAGGTTTTAAGTAGAAGAACGAAGAATAATCCGGTATTGGTGGGTGATCCTGGTGTGGGTAAGACGGCTTTGGTAGAGGGATTGGCTATAAGAATTGCGGCCGGTGATGTGCCTGAGAGCCTGAAGAATAAGGATCTTTTGATGCTTGATATCGCATCGGTGTTGGCAGGAGCTAAGTTCAGAGGCGAGTTTGAGGAGAGATTGAAGGCTATTGTTAAGAAGGTTGAGGATGCGGCTGGTCAGTATGTGTTATTTATCGATGAGCTGCACACCTTGGTGGGGGCAGGTTCGGCTGAAGGTTCGGTTGATGCAGCCAATATATTAAAGCCGGCGTTGGCAAGAGGAGCTCTTCATATGATTGGAGCAACGACCATTAATGAGTATCGGAAATATATTGAGAAGGATGCGGCTTTGGAGAGAAGATTCCAGCCAGTGATGGTGGATGAGCCGAGTTTGGAGGATACGATCGCAATTCTGCGAGGTTTAAAGGAGAAGTATGAGGTTCATCATGGACTTAGAATTTCAGATGATGCTTTGATTGCGGCTGGTAGATTGTCGGTTAGGTATATTGCAGACCGGTTTTTGCCGGATAAAGCTATTGATTTGATTGATGAGGCGGCTTCTGGTCTTAAAATCGAGATTGAGTCGATGCCAGCTGAGCTTGATTTGCTTAAACGCAAGATCACTCAGATGGAGATTGAGTTGCAGGCTTTAAAAAAGGAAAAATCGGAGTCGGCTAAGCAGCGAGCTGAGCAGTTGCAAAAGGATATTGAGGAGAAAAAGAAAGAAGAAAAGGAGATGGAAGCAAAGTGGCAGGAACAGAAGACCTTGGTTGAGAAGGTAAGTGAGTTGCAGGGTAAGATTGATGAGGCTAGGGCGAGGCTAGAAAAGGCAGAACGGGAGGTTAATTTGGATAAGGCGGCTGAGATTAAGTATGGCGAGTTACCTAGACTGGAGAAGGAGTTGAAGGAAAGCCAAGATGAGTGGTTAAAGATCCCGGTTGAGGATCGAGTCTTGCGACTTGAGGTAAGCGAGGAGGATGTAGCCTTGGTGGTGTCACGCTGGACTGGTATTCCGGTTACTCGATTGATTAAGAGTGAACAAGAAAGATTGATTGATTTGGAAAATGAGATGTCAAAACGGGTGGTGGGTCAGGATGAGGCGGTATCGGCGGTAGCTAGAGCGGTGCGCAGATCTAGGGCTGGAATTGCAGATGAAAACAGACCAATTGCTAGCTTTTTGTTTTTGGGCCCAACGGGTGTGGGTAAGACCGAGACGGCTAAGGCTTTGGCTGCTGCTTTGTTTAATGATGAGTCAGCTATGGTAAGGATTGATATGAGTGAGTATATGGAGCAGCATTCGGTGGCTCGGTTGATTGGCGCCCCTCCCGGTTATATTGGCTATGACGAGGGTGGACAGCTGACTGAGGCAGTACGAAGAAGGCCATATAGTGTGGTGTTGTTTGATGAGATTGAGAAAGCCCATGATCAGGTATATAACGTGTTGTTGCAGGTATTTGATGAGGGTAGACTGACTGATGGTAAGGGAAGAACAGTTGATTTTCGCAATACAGTGTTGGTAATGACCAGCAATTTGGCTAGTGAGGAGATTGCGAGGATGAATGAAGATTATGACAAGGAGATGGAGGAGAAGGTTTGGGCTAAGGTACAAAGTCATTTCCGACCTGAGTTTATCAACAGATTGGATCAGATGATTATATTTGAGCCTTTAAGTGAGAAGGACATGGAGAAGGTGGTCACAATCCAGCTTAAGCGGTTGGAGGGGCGGCTTGAGCAGCAAGAGATTGAGATTGAGTACGGTGAGTCTCTAGTAGCTTTTTTGGCTCGTAAAGGCTATGACCGAAACTTTGGAGCCAGACCTTTAAAGAGATTGATTCAGAGTCAAATTGAGGATGAGTTGGCTATGAATTTACTGGAGGATAAGATAATGCCGGGGAGTAAGGTGAGAATAGAGGTTGTGGGTGATGGAGTGGAGATAAAAGTAGGGTAAAATAACTGCTGTGAAGCAGAAGAAATTATCGGAAAAGGAACTAGCGCATTTGTTTGAGTTGAGCAAGCTTGAATTGGCTGAAGGTGAGGCAGATGAATACGCAACCCAGTTAGGCGAGATTCTTAATTACGTGGGCCAGCTTTCTAGCTTAGAGCTTGATGAGGTTGAGGAAACTAATCAGGTAACTGGTTTGGTGAATGTATTTGATGAAGATAATACAAGAGAAGGTCTTGATCATAGTGAGGCGATGAGTCAGGTACCCGTAAAAAAAGATGGTTATGTAATGGTAAAAGCAGTGTTGGGAGGTGGCGATGAGTAAGACAATTGTAGAAACTCGAAAGGAGTTGGTGGATGGTACAAAGTCAGTGACCGAGGTGGTGAGCGAGAGCTTGAAGATAATCAAGGACAAAGAAAAACTTAATGCCTTTATTACTCTAGTTGAGGATGAGGCATTAAAGAGAGCCGCGTGGCTTGAGAAAAATGGAGATCGGAGTCTGCCGCTTTTTGGAGTGCCTGTGGCGTTAAAGGATATGTATCTGACAAAAGGGATTAGAACAACAGCAGGAGCCAAGTTGCTTGAGGAGTATGTTCCCCCCTACTCTTCCAGTGTGGTTGAGAAATTAGAGGAAGCTGGAGCAGTGATAGTGGGTAAAACAAACCAGGACGCCTGGGCTCATGGAGCTAGTGGTGAAAACTCTGATTTTGGGCCGAGTCTTAATCCTAGTAACGAGGAGTATGTGCCGGGGGGTAGTTCTTCAGGTTCAGCGGTGGCAGTAGCGGCAGGAATGGTGCCCCTGGCTATGGGAACGGATACTGGAGGATCGATTAGGCAACCGGCAAACTTTGTGGGTGTGGTTGGTTTTAAGCCAAGCTATGGGAGAGTGAGTCGTTATGGGGTGATTGCCATGGCTAGTTCGCTTGATAGTATGGGACATTTTACTAACTCGGTTGAGGATGCGGCTTTGGTTCTGGGGGTAACTGCAGGAGCTGATGAAAGGGATGCGACCACTCGGGCAGCTAGGAAATATGAGTTTGAGGGTTTTTCAAAAAAAGGTCTTGAGGGAGTGAGAGTTGGTATAGCTAAGGAGTATGTTGAGGCAATTGCAGACGAGGAGATAAAGGAGAATTTTGAAAAGGTTAAATCAAAGCTGGAACGATTAGGAGCGACCTTGGTTGATGTTGCCCTACCTCACACTAAGGATGCGATTGCGGTTTACTACATTCTGCAGCCGGCTGAGGTGAGTTCCAACTTAGCTAGATTTGATGGGGTCAGATACGGGAAAGGGAGAGATAGTTTTGGCAAGGAAGCCAAAAGAAGAATCGTGGTTGGCAGCTATACTCTGTCTTCAGGCTACTATGACGCGTACTATCGCCAGGCTTTAAGAGTGCGAACCTTGGTTAAGCAAGATTTTGAGAGAGCTTTTGAGAAAGTCGATGTTTTAGTAACACCAGTCTCCCCTACCACTGCATTTAAGTTAGGTGAGAAGACTAGTGATCCGCTGGCAATGTATATGGCTGATGCTTTGACAGTACCGGTAAACTTGGCTGGATTACCAGCGATTGCCATTCCTTCGGGTAAGACTAAAGGAGGTCTGCCAATGGGAGTCCAGGTAATTGGACGATATATGGACGAAGAAAGAATGCTACCGATTAGTTATGAATTGGAGAGTGAACTGATATGAGTGATAAATATCGGGCAATAATTGGGATGGAGGTGCATGTTGAGTTAGCGAGTAAGGCGAAGATGTTTTGCAGATGTGATGCTAGCCACTTCCAGGTTGAACCAAATACTCACGTGTGTCCTGTGTGTATGGGTTTGCCAGGTGCTCTACCAGTTCCCAATGAGGATGGGATTAAGGGAGTGGTAAAGATAGGGACGGCTTTGGGATGCAAGATTAACAGAGTGAGCAAGTTTGACCGAAAGCACTACTTCTATCCCGATTTGCCTAAGGGTTATCAGATCAGCCAGTATGACCAGCCTCTGTGTTATTCAGGCGAGGTGGTATTAGCCAGTGGTAAACGAGTAAGAATTGAGAGGGTTCATCTGGAGGAGGATACAGGTAAGCTAGTTCATCGAGAGGTGGATGGTAAGAAGGTGTCATTGGTGGACTATAACCGGAGTGGTGTGCCATTGGTTGAGATTGTGACAAAGCCGGATCTTGAAAGTGCCCAGGAGGCTAAAGAGTACTTGAAACTGATTCATGCCACAGTTAGATACTTGGGAGTGTCGGATGCTGATATGGAGAAGGGGTCGATGCGACTTGAGGCAAATATTAGTGTGAGTAAGGATGGTAGTCTGCCACCTTACAAGGTGGAGGTGAAGAATGTTAACTCGTTTAGATATATTGCGGCGGCGATTGAGTATGAGATCAAGCGGCAGATTAAGCTACTTGAGCGGGGTGAGACTCCCAAGCAAGAGACTCGAGGCTGGTCATTGGAAGGAAGAAAAACAGTGTCGCAGAGAAGCAAGGAGGAGGCAAAAGACTATCGCTATTTCCCAGAGCCAGATATCCCACCTTTGAATTTAAGTGAGGACATGATTAAGGATTGGAGTAGCGAGATTGGATCAACGCCGATGCAGATGAGGGACAAGCTGGTGAAACTGGGAGTGAGGTCTGATTATGTGGAGACGGTGATATATGACAAAAAGACGGCCGTTGATGTATTAGAGTTGGTAGAGGTAGCGATTAAAGAAGGGTTGGAGGTAAATAAGGTGGTGGGCAGAGTGGTAAATAAAGGAGAGACTGGTTTTGATAGGGGTGAGGTGATTAGAGATGTAAAAGAGGAGGAAGAGAGAAGTTTTGCTGATGAAGGAACGGTAGAAGAGTGGATAAAACAGGCTATAAGTGAGAATGAGGCGGCTGTGGCAGACTATCGAAAGGGCAGGGAAACGGCAGTTAAGTTCTTGATGGGTCAGGTAATGAGATTATCTAAAGGTGAGGCTAATCCAGCTGATCTCGAGAATAAAATCAAGGCGAAGCTTGATAAGTAGAAGTGGTGCTTGAGCTATTAGTTTAAAGCTTTTAAGATGTTAGAGACATGGCAAAATTTGTCCATCTTCATGTCCACAGTGAGTACTCATTGTTGGATGGGTTGAGTAAGATCAAGGGTTTGATAAAGAAAACTAAGGAGCATGGTTCTCCGGCTTTGGCATTGACGGATCATGGAGTGATGTATGGAGCAATTGATTTTTACAAAAAAGCGACTGAGGAAGGGATTAAGCCAATTATTGGCTGTGAGATCTATATGTCAGCTGAGGATCATAGAGAGAAAAAGAGGCATGATGCGTTCCATCTGACGGTTTGGGCGAAGGATCTTGAGGGTTATCAGAACCTGATGAAACTGGTATCAATAGCACAGATTGATGGCTTTTATTACCGTCCCAGGATAGATATGCAGCTGCTTGCCAAACACGCTAAGGGATTGATGGCGAGTACTGGCTGTCCGGCGGGGTTGGTGGGAAGGCGACTGATTAACGAGTCGTATGAATCAGCTTTAAATACTGCCAAGGAGTTTAGTCAGGTTTTTGGTACGGGTAATTTTTATGTTGAGCTGCAAAGACACCCTTGGCAGAAATTTGCAGAGGCGCAGGGAGTGCCGGCTAAGGTGAGAGAGGAGCTTAAGGAGAGGGCTAAGGAATCGGTGAAGCTGGAAGAAGGGTTGATTAAGATAAGCAGGGATTTGGGACTGCCGATCATTGCCACTAATGACGTCCATTACATTGAGAAAGAGGATGCAGTGGCTCAGGATGCGATTGTATGTATTCAGACCGGTAAGGTAATCGCTGACACCGAGCGGATGCGGTATGTGGATACACCCGATTATTACTTAAAGACTCCAGAGGAGATGGTGGAGAGTTTTCTTGATTTGCCAGAGGCAATCGAGAACACGGTTAAGCTAGCTGATAAGGTTGATTTGGAGATTAAGCTGGGTGAGTGGTATTTCCCTGAGTTTGAGCTACCTAAAGATAAAACGGCGGGTGAGGTGCTAAGAGAGATGGCTTACTCAGGAGCAAAAGAAAAATTTGGTGAGGTTACAAAGGAGATATCAGAGAGATTGGATTATGAACTCAAGATCATTGATGATCGAGGATATAGTCCTTACTTCTTAATCTATGCGGATATGACAGAGTATGCGGCTAAGGCGGGTATTTATGTTAATACCAGAGGTTCGGCTGCAGGATCCTTAGTGAGTTTTTGTTGTGGTATTACAGTGGTAGATCCATTGCGATATCACTTGCCTTTTGAGAGGTTTTTGAACCCATTTAGACCCTCACCACCTGATATTGATTTGGATATTTCTGATGACCGCAGAGAGGACATGATCCAGTACTTGAAGGACAAATATGGTGAGGAAAAGGTAGCCCAGATCTGTACTTTTGGAACAATGCAGGCAAGAGCGGCGGTGAGAGATGTGGGAAGGGTGCTGGGTATGCCCTACTCTCAACCAGACCGGATCGCCAAACTAATCCCCCAGGGGTCACAGGGTTTTCCGATGTTTTTGGATAGAGCCTTGAAGGAATCAAAGGAACTAAAGGAGGTTTATGACAGTGAGGAGGAGACCAGGCGATTGATTGATTTGGCTAAAAAGATTGAAGGGAATGCTAGACACGTGTCGGTACACGCAGCAGCAGTGGTGGTGGCACCAGATGATCTAACTAAGTTTTCGCCATTACAAAGAGAGCCTGGGGGTGGAGATAAGATAATCACCCAGTATGAGATGCATGCCTGTGAGGATGTGGGATTGATTAAGCTTGATATCTTGGGAATCAGGAATCTGTCGATCATGGCTAATGCGATCAGGATTATTAAGAAACTAAGAGGTGAGGTGATCGATATTCACAAGATCCCCATGGATGATGAGAAGACTTTTAAGATGCTGGCTGAAGGTAAGACGTTTGGAGTATTCCAGATGGCTAGCAGTGGAATGACTAAACACTTAGTTGAGTTACGACCAGAGCGGGTGGAGGATTTGATGCAGATGGTGGCCTTGTATAGGCCTGGACCAATGGCCTTCATTCCTGAGTATATTAAGCGCAAACACAATCCGAAACTAGTTAAGTACGACGATCCGCGAATGGAGGAGTTTTTGAAGAGCTCTTATGGCATTATCGTCTATCAGGATGATGTCATCTTTATGGCGTTGAAGCTTGCCGGTTATGACTGGGGTGAGGCGGATAAGTTTAGGAAAGCGATCGGTAAGAAAATCCCTGAGGAGATGGCCAAGCAGAAGGATAAGTTCATTGATGGTTGTGTGGCGGGTGGAATGAGCCTGAAACTAGCTAAGGAGTTGTTTGCCAAGATCGAAACGTTTGCTGCCTATGGTTTTAACAAGTGTGTAACTGGAGACACATATATTTACCATGGGTCTAATGGAGAGAGAGTAAGGGTTAAGGATTTGTATAGCAAGAAAATAAAGGAGACTGGTGTGGTTTGGGGGCTGGATGGTGATGATAGGTTGTGCGGACAGGAGGTTAAGTCTGTGCATGAAAATGGAGTCAAGCAGATATGGGAGATTAAATTAAGATCAGGGAGGAGATTAAGGGTGACAGGTAACCACCCCGTGAGGACGTTTGATGGATGGCAAGAGGCGGCTAAATTGGCTATCGGAGAGAGGGTGGCTGTGGCAAAGAAGATGGGTTTGGGTAAGGCAAGTGGGGTATTGAGTCATCCCCCGATTCTTCACCAGAAGCAGGAAAACAAACTTAAGGTGTCTACTTTAGATACCATACCGATTGGAGTGCTTAGGTTAATTCGAGAGGAGATGAAAGAAAAGGGTTTTGGTGTAGAGGAGATGGTTTCTCAAACTGGATTGTCAAAGAGATTGTTTTCTGATGATAGGAGAAAACGCGGATATACCAGGGAGGTTTTAACCAAAATTAATGAGGTGTTGGAATCCGAAACCTTAAGAAGGCTAATAGAGGCGGATGTTTTCTGGGATGAGGTGGTGGGGGTAGAGAAACAGGGAAAGGAAATGACTTACGACCTAACCTTAACAGGTGAGCATAACTTTTTGGCCAATGATGTGGTGGTACACAACTCTCACGCTGCTTCGTATGGAATGGTTAGTTACTGGACGGCTTACTTGAAAGCTAACTATCCAGTTGAGTACATGACTGCCTTGTTAACGGCAGAGGCTGGTAATACAGATAAGCTGGTGGAGGCAATAGCTGAGTGTGATCGGATGGGCATCACTATTCTGGCTCCTGATATTAACGAATCCTTAACCGGATTTACGATTGTGGAACAGGATGGCGAGCAGGTGATCAGATTTGGGTTGGGAGCGATTAAGAATGTGGGTGAAGCAGCTGTGGGAGCGATTCTTGAGGAGAGAGATAAGCTTAAGTTCACTAGTTTGGCTGATTTCTGCAGCCGGGTGGACGCCAGGAAAGTAAATAAAAAAGTGATTGAGAGTTTGATTAAAGCGGGTGCTTTTGATGCGTTTGGTAACCGAGCAGCTTTGATTGCCGGTGTAGATGAGATCCGCAACAAAGCAGCTAGTATGCAGAAGAAGAAAAGTGAGGGGCAGGACAGTTTGTTTGGGCAAATTGAGACAGAGAGTGATCCAATGAGGTTGGCAGACAGCTTACCTGAGGTAGCCGAGTGGCCACTGCGAGATAAGCTTAAGTTTGAGAAGGAACTATTGGGTTTTTACTTGAGTGATAACCCGGTAAAGAGCATCATGGCTAGAGTGGCTCAGAGAGTGACTCATCGGATTAATCAGCTTGATCCAGAACATCACATTGGTCAGACAGTCACCTTGGGTGGCATGGTTATAAAAGTAAGACAGGTGGTGACTAAAAAGAACAATGACTTAATGGCCTTTGTCAGGTTGGAGGATGACACCTCGGTGGTTGATGGGGTGGTGTTTCCTAAGCTTTATGCAGAGACTAAGGAACTGTGGGAGGAAGATAAGTCGGTGCTGGTGACTGGTAAGGTGGATTACCGTGAGGAGACAATCAATCTAGTGATCAATGAGGTTGAGTATGTGGATGTAAGCAAGGAAGAAAAGGAGGTCAAGGAAATAGAGATTCCCAGGGGAACTGATAAGGAGGTGTTAATGATGATCAGTAAGCTGTTAAAGGAGAACCCAGGGGATGATCACGTCAGAGTGGTGGTACCAAACGGAGGAGGCCCTAAGATCATTGATCTGCCTTATGGAGTTGATTTTAGTGATGAGGTAAGGGAACAAGTGGCCAAACTACTCTCATAAAAAAAGAGGGATAAAGCAAGACTCTTGTACCTTGAGGCATAACCTGATAAAATTTGAGTCTAGTTTTAACCGATTAAAGACATAAAAATGGCAAACATATTAAATTGGAGAGATCAAGTTAAATTTGGTTCAGGCGATACTATCAGAGTTCACCAGACCGTTAGAGAAGGTAACAAGACCAGAATTCAGATTTTTGAAGGGTTGGTAGTTCGCATCAAGGGTCATGGTGGCTTAAAGTCATTTACAGTGAGAAAGATCGCAGCAGGTGGTATTGGGGTTGAGAGAATTTTTCCTGAGGAGTCCCCTACCGTAACCAAGGTAGAGGTAACCAAGAGAGGTCAGGTCAGACGAGCTCACTTGGGATACTTGAGAGGTAGAGAAGGTAAGAGAGCAACCAAAGTTAAAGATAGCTTTGTTAAGGGTGTATCACAGAATATAGAGGAACAGGTAGTGGTTAAGGAAGAGATGACCAGCGAAGAGGAACTAATTGCTAGAAGAGCAGCTAAGGCGGCTAAGGAACAAAGACTAGCCAAGAAGGCTGATCAGGCTGGTAAAGAGAAGAAAAAAGCTGACAAGAAGAAGAAAATTCAACGCAAGGAGAAGGTTTTCGTCAGGTAAGAGGCATGAAAATGGTAAAATAACGAACAGATCGTAATGGTCTGGTCGTGAAGGTAATGGGTCCATAGCTCAGCCTGGTTAGAGCACCTGCCTTTTAAGCAGGGTGTCCTGGGTTCGAATCCCAGTGGACCCACTCTTTTTACTTCCGAGGCCCCATCGTCTAACGGCTAGGACGCCAGGTTTTCATCCTGGTAATCGGGGTTCGATTCCCCGTGGGGTCACACAGATTGAATATGATGGATTGAAGATATAAGTATCAAGTTTATGATACTTATTTGTTTTTACTCAACAAAAGTTAGTGCTTGTCCAGTCTTTCCCGCTCTTCCAGTTCTGCCAATACGATGGATATAGTCTGCGTAGGTATCAGGTTGGTCGTAGTTGATGACATGGGTGATGTCTTTAACATCAATACCTCTGGCTGCAACATCGGTGGCAACTAGAATGTTGATTCGATCGGTTTTGAAGTCGGTGAGAACCCTTTGGCGTTGAGACTGCCTTTTGTTACCGTGAATAGCTCCAACTGAAAAGCCGTTTTGAGATAGAGTGACACTTAACTTCTCTACTCCGTATTTGGTACGGCCAAAGATCAAGACTTTCTGGAATCGCTGTTGTTTAAGCAATTCCTTTAGGACACTTATCTTGTCTGAACCAGAGAGATGAACAACATCCTGATCTACATTCTGAGCTGTAGCACCAGTTTTGACCGAGATTTTTAGCGGATTGTTCATGAAAGTATGAGCTATACCCTCTACTCGATCATCTATGGTGGTGGAGAAGAGCAAGGTCTGGCGCTCTTTGGGTAAGAAACTTAACAACTTGGTTATGTCTTTGACAAATCCCATATCCAGCATGCGGTCCATCTCATCTAGTACGATTGTATGAGTGTTGTTTAGATTGAGTGAACCACGTTCATGCAGGTCTTTGAGTCTGCCTGGGGTGCCGATGAAGATGTGAGGATTGCGCTTAAGCTCTTGGATCTGACGATAGATGCCAGTACCACCAATTAACAGGACAGTTTTGATGGGAAGACCATTACTAAGCGCTTTAATATCATCTTTGATCTGGACAGCTAGCTCTCTAGTGGGAGCAATGATTAGAGCATTTTGAGCAGGGTCTTTTATTAATTTAGCCAGAATGGGGAGAACAAAAGCTATAGTTTTGCCAGTACCGGTATCAGCTAAACCAATTAGATCATGGCCATTAAGGATGGGGGTTAAGGCTTGATCCTGGATGGGTGTTGGAGTGTCAAAACCCATACTGGATAGATTGGTGACTAGCTGTTTGGGTAGCTTGAAGTCACTAAAGGTACTGGTGACGGGGGCCACTTCACTTTGAACAGCATCAGCTGGTTTTATGAAGAGACGAGGATCTAACTGCTTTGGCTGAAAGCGGCCACGGCCAGATCGATTATGCCCAAAAGAACGATTCGAGTTAGATCGATTATGACGGCCACGAGAGCCAGAACGAAAACTATTTCGCTGTTGATACATTTTTGTAAGGGGGAAACTCCCCGATTGCCCTAGTAGAAGTTCAAGGTAGACAATCGGTCTTATGCCAAAGAGGCGGACGGGTCTAACAGGATTGAGGCTAATGGCCTAATTCTTAGAACAATATAGGACATTATACAGCCTTCTTACTAGAAAAGATAGGGGGTGGCTTTTATTAGTGACCCTCGGCTTCCTCGGCAGCAATGGCATCTGCCTTAGTGGGGTGAATGGTGCCATCGGGGTGATGAGGAGGTGAGTAGAGGGTGTAGAGCTTGAGATATGCTTCCTGTGAAGTATTGATGATGTTGTGTTCTGCTCCTGCTGGGATAATGATGGCATCACCATCTTGGAGGATAAACTCCTGGTCATTGATGATGGCTTTACCTTCTCCTTGGTCAACTCTGAAGAACTGATCATTGTCAGGATGGATCTCCATGCCAATGTCCTGACCTGGTTCTAGGCTCATGACGACTAGCTGAGTATTATTCGCGGTGAAAAGAACTTTTCTAAAGTTTTGATTGTTGACGGTCTCGTCTTCGAGATGGGTGTGAAAACCTGGCATATTTAGCGTGTTACAAATGTTAATAGCTTGATTATACCGATTATATGCCAGTCTGTTTTATTGACTGACCCACTTTGCGTAGCAGCTTGGCGATTGTCTGCGGCTGATTGATAACGATAATATGATTGGCTTGGGGAACCAAGATTAGGCTTGATTTAGGTATCTTTTGAGCTAGTTCTTTGGCTAGTGTATAAGGGATGACACTGTCCCCTACCCCATGGATGACGTGAGTAGGACAACTGATGTTTGCCAGATATTTGGTGGCATTAAAACTTAAGGCCCCTAGGACTGAAAGAGAATAGCCTAAGGGTGTAGTTTTGATAATCTCACGAAACAGCCTGATTAAATCCCAGTCTCGTATGTATGATTGATGCCTTGATGGAACTAAGTTTTTAAGAAGTGAGAGGATAACCATTTTGATGAATCTTGAATTAAGTGAGTGTTTAGGAGTGAAGAGTTTGTAGGTGGTGCTGATTAAAACCAACCTTTTTACGTCTTTGGGATAGAGATGAGCGTAGGTCAGGGCGGAGAAGCCACCATAACAGTGCCCTACTAGGATGGGGTTGGTTAGCTTGTATTTGGCAACAACCTGGTGAACTTGATGGACAATGCTTGTTTGGGTGTAGTCGGAAAGTGAGAAAGTATTTGGAGAATCGCCATGTCCTGGAAGATCAAAGCTTAGAGTGGTATATCCCAGTTGATTTAACTCACTGACTATGGGATTCCACGCCTTGAGATTGCCACCTAACCCGTGAAGGAATATGAAACTAGCAGGTGAGTCCTTAATGATATTTAGTTGGTGGTTGAGCTTGATAGCCATGGTATGAGAATACAGGATGAGTGATTAATATTAAACGCCATACTGACTATGGGATATTATGTTTTTTCTTTGTTAGAATGAGGTGATGAGGATACTAGGAATTGATCCGGGAACAGGTAGAACTGGTTGGGGGGTGCTGGATAAGAATGGTGGGAAGGAGAGGATGGTGGCTTATGGCTGTTTTGAGACTAAGGCTAACAGTGAGTTGGTGGAGAGACTGGAATTGATATATAAACGAATCGGTGAGCTGATTGATGAGTACAAGCCGGATGAAGTGGCGGTCGAGGATTTATTCTTTGCTACCAATGCCAAGACGGCTATGAGTGTGGGTCAGGCTAGAGGTGTAGTGTTGTTGGCTGGCAGGCACAAGAAATTGCCTATTTATAGTTACACTCCCCTACAGGTGAAGTCAGCGGTAACTGGATATGGTAAGGCTGACAAAAAACAGGTTGAGTTAATGGTAGTTAGAATCTTGGGCCTTAAGGAGACACCCAAACCTGATGACGCAGCTGATGCCTTAGCAGTGGCTTTGACACACGGATCGGTAAATAGCAGATTAAAGGCATAGGGAGGCTTGACTTAAGCTGTGATGAGTAAATTGGGTTACAATAGGTGGCGATGATTGGATTGTTAAAAGGTAAGGTAATCAGGAAAGAGACAGGTAAGATAATCGTTGAGGTGAATGGGGTGGGTTATGAGGTTAATGTAAATGCAAGATTAAACAACAAACTGGTCTTGGATGAGCAAGTTGTTTTAGATATTTACACTCATGTAAGAGAAGAGGTCTTGGCCCTGTACGGTTTTGCCGACCAAGAGGAGAAACAACTCTTTGAGAAACTCATCTCGGTAAGTGGGATCGGCCCTAAAATGGCTATGACAGTGATGGAGTCTGGGAGTAAAAGTGAGATCGTTGAGGCTATCAGAAACGGTAATGTTAGTTTTTTTACAGCTGTACCCGGCATTGGAACTAAGGGAGCACAAAGGCTGATTGTTGATCTTAAGAGTAAGTTGGGCGGGGATGAGAAACTTGATTTAGCGGATTATCCAAATCAAGCTGACGCTTTGAAAGGTCTGGTGGCCTTGGGGTTAACTAAGGCGGAAGCAGTTGAGAGTTTGAAGAAAATAGACGGCCGGTTATCGGCTGAGGAACAAATTAGATTGGCTTTGCGAGATGGTAGAAGATAAAGTGGTGGTGGCAGCTGAGGAGGTAGAGAAAGGTAATAATCTGCGAGCCGAGTCGTGGGATGAGTTTGTGGGTCAGGAAAAACTAAGACAGTCTTTAGATATCGCTATTAAGGCAGCTAAAAACCGCAAGGAACCATTGGAACACATTTTATTTTATGGCCCCCCTGGTTTAGGTAAGACAACACTGGCTCATTTGGTAGCTAAGTCGATGGGAGTGAGTATTAGAGTAACCTCAGGTCCGGCGATTGAACGAGCGGCAGATCTGGCATCAATTTTGTCTAACTTGCAGGAGGGTGATGTGTTGTTTATTGATGAGATTCATAGATTAAACAAGACGGTGGAGGAAACACTGTATCCGGCGATGGAGGACTATGTGCTGGATGTAATTTTGGGTAAGGGTCCAACGGCAAGGTCGTTGCGTTTGGAACTGGCTAAGTTCACTTTGATAGGAGCCACTACCAGAGTGGGGTTGTTGGCGGCTCCACTACGAGATCGGTTTGGAGTGATTCATCGGTTAAGTTTTTATGATGATGAAGAGCTTAAAAATATAGTTGCCAATGCGGCTAACAAGTTGGAGTTTAAATTGGATGATCAAGGATGCCTTGAGGTGGCCAAAAGGTCAAGAAGGACGGCTAGAGTGGCTCTAAAGCTACTTAGAAGAGTAAGAGACTACGTTGAGGTACATGGTGTAAAACAGGCAGATCGGGAGATGGTTTTGAAGGCCTTGAAACTACTTGAGGTAGATGAGTTGGGGTTGGATGAGATTGACCGAAAATTGCTTAAGGCAGTAATTGAGAAACATGGTGGTGGACCAGTTGGTGTGGAGACCTTGGCAGCGTTGATAAACGAGGATGTGATGACGATTAAGGATGTGTATGAGCCTTTTTTGATGCAGATTGGCTTGTTGAAGCGAACTAGCCGGGGAAGGATGGTTACCGAGGAAAGCTATCGGCATTTAGGAATGAAGATAAAAAGGGTAAAATAGGGTTTAGATTAATGGACTGATGAGAGGGTTAAACCAACAGTCTGATATAGATACCCCTACGGGTATGTGGCCATCCCCTTACGGGTATACACCTAGCTCTTATGTGGGAATAATTAGCAGTTAGGCCTTTTGATTGCTTACGAGGCTAACTGATGTTAATATACAGATATGAAGCGCTTTTTTGTAGTTTTAGTTACATTTTTTGCTCTGATTGCCGGTGGGGGTGGAAGGGTAATTGCGGTTGAGGACCCAAACCTGACAGCTAACAACAAAATCGGCATTCATGTACTGGATCCTAATGAGGTAATGGAGGCGGCCAAGCTAGTTAATGGTGATACTGGCGCATGGGGATATGTGACGGTACCGATTCAGGCAACTGATAGAAACAGAGAGAAGTGGATAAGGTTTATGAGACAGGCGGCTGAGAATAGGGTGATACCAATTGTAAGGGTAGCTACGGTGGTGTCGGGCTTGCATTGGGATGAGCCTAATAACTATGATCTGGTTGATTTTGCTAACTTTTTGAACGACTTGCCGTGGCCGACTAAGAACCGATACGTGGTGATCTTTAATGAAGTGAATCGGGCTGATGAGTATGGCGGATACGTTTCCCCTGAGAAATATGCCGATACTCTAATGAACGCAATGACCATATTTAAGGAGAGGTCTGCTGACTTCTTCATTCTGCCAGCGGGTATGGATAACGCGGCGGCGTCAAACGGGGAGAGTCTACATTGGCGAAGCTACTGGGAGAGAATGGTTGCTCGTCAGCCTGAGATTCTGGAGAAAATAGATGGTTGGACTAGTCATGCATATCCTAATCCTGGCTTTAGGGGTAGGCCGACTGACCGAACTGACCGATCGATAGCAAGTTTCCGCTTTGAGCTTGATTTTGTGTCAAGAAGGACAGATCGAGATTTGCCCGTGTTTATTACCGAGACTGGATGGGATATGAGTGTTGTGGATGAACGAGTTGCTGCTTCATACTTGAAGACGGCGCATGACCAGGTGTGGAATGACCCACGGATCGTGGCGATTACTCCATTTTTACTGAGAGCTGGTGCCGGTCCGTTTGTAGGTTTTTCTTTCCTTGATATGAATGGCCAGCCCAGAGAGGTGTATCAGGTGTGGAGGAGCTTGGCGGTTAAGGGTGAACCTGTGCTTAATCAAGAAGTGTTAGAGGAAATAAAACAGGGAGGAGTGGTGAGTGAGACTAAGGATAGTAGTGAGTCAATTTTTGAGAGATTTGAGTTAGTTGATTGGGAGGGTGTCTGGTTGTGGTTGGCAAGGATATTGGGACTTAACAGAGATAGAGTGGCTCACGAAGAGATGGTGGAGATTGGGGGAAGAAAGTACTGGGTTGAGGTGGCTGACACTAATGATGAAAGGATTAGAGGACTGTCTGGGCGAAGCAGACTGAAGGATAATGAGGGGATGCTGTTTGTGTTTGAGAACAAGGATAGATATGCCTTCTGGATGAAGGAGATGAGATTTGACATATATATAGTGTGGATCTCGTCCGGGAAGGTAGTGGGGATAGATAACGCAAGTTATGCAACGCCGTATAAACGAATCTGGCCGAATGAGGAGGTGGATATGGTGCTTGAGGTAGTTGATGTTGAGGGAATCAAGATTGGTGATGAGATAAAACGATTTGAGGTCAGGGATGAGGTTGATTTGGAGGCAAAAATTGATTAGGGTTAGGTGATGAAGTTAGAAAGAGCGCGTGATCTTGATGAGAGGATAAGGGAGGTGGTGGAAAGGCTTAATATGGAGCATATTAAGCCAGATCAGGTAGTGGCTTTTAGATCTACAGGCGCAACAGCTAGAGCTAGAGCAAGGATTTACGCCATGCCTCGAATTTGGCAGGAAGCTTTGGAGGTTAAGCCACATTACTGTATTGAGTTTTTAAGCCAGCATTTTGACCACTTAAGTGAGGATGATCAATGGCGGGTGATTATTCACGAGTTGATGCATATCCCCAAGACATTTTCAGGAGCCTTGGTACCCCATATTGGTAAGGGCAGACGCCATCAGGTAACCCATCAGACCGTAGAAATGATGTTTAAAAGACTAAAGAGATGAAGATAATACATGGAGATAACCAGATTGAGTCAAGAGAGTACTTAAATAAGTATAAGGAGCAGGCAAGATTAAAGGGGGTGGAGGTGGTGACCTTGTTGGCAAAAAAGGCAGATCTTAGTGAGGTAATCCAGGCGGTTGAGTCGGGTGGATTGTTTGGTGATCTGCGATTGGTAGTGATTGAGGAGCTGTTTAGTGGTCTGACAAGCTCGTCAAAAAAAGCAGTGATTGAGTATCTTAAAAAGGAAAGTCCGGAGATGGTAGTTATCTGGGAACCAAAACCGGTGGATGGAAGAAAACTTAAGGGAGTAAAGGCTGAGATAAAAGAGTTTAAGGTAAACAGTAAGATTTTTAAATTCTTAGAAAGCGTAGTACCAGGAGGTCAGCGAGCTTTTATGCCTTTATGGGAAGAGCTATCGAGTAATGAGCCAGCAGAACTAATTTTCTTTATGTTACTTCGACAAACAAGACAGCTGATCAGCATTTTAAGTGACCCGACTAGTTTTAGGGGCCCGTCGTGGTTGACTGGAAAACTTAAAAAACAGGCAGATGTCTTTGGTATGGAGGGTTTGTTAAGGTTTCATACGGAGATATATCGATTGGAGGAGGAAACCAAGCTTGGTAAAAGCAACTTACCCTTGGCAACAAGAATGGAGTTACTGTTACTATCAATATGAGGTGATGAACTAATATGCCAGTAGAAAGAGAGATATTTAGGGACAATGATATAAGGGGGATATATCCTGAGCAGCTTGATGAAGGAGTGATGTACAGGTTGGCGCTGGTTTTAAGTGAGATGTATCATCCAAAATTGGTATCTGTGGGGAGAGATATGAGATTGTCTGGACCGTGGTTGAGTAGGGCTTTGATAGATGGTTTTGTGAGGGCTGGAGTTAAGGTGTTTGATCTGGGGATGATCACCACACCAATGAACTATTTTGCTGCTAAGGAACTAAAAGTAGATTTGGCTTGTATTGTGTCTTCATCTCACAATCCAAAAGAGTACAACGGGTTAATCATTGCTAAAGACAAGGGAAGAGCTACCGAGAAGAGTGATTTGGAGCAATTGGCTAAGGGGATGATGGGTGAGATACACCTTAAGGAGAAGGTTAAGGGCAAGGTGGTGAGTAAACAGATTATGAATAGGTGGATGGATCATGTTTTTTCATTGGTTAACCCAAGAGCGATAAGACCAATGAAGGTGGTGTTTGATGCTGGTAACAGTGTTGCGGGGATAGAGTTGGTGGAGGCATTAAATCGTTTGCCACAGATTAAAGCGGTGAAGATGTTTTTTGAGCCCGATGGCAGTTTCCCCAATCACTTACCCAACCCTTTGTTATCAGCCACGCTGAAGGGATTGTCAAAACGGGTGAGAGAGGAGAAGGCTGACTGCGGTTTTTCTTATGATGGGGATGCAGACAGAGTGATTATGGTAGATGAGAAAGGGAGAGTCGTTGAGGGATCTTTGATGACCGCCTACTTAGCTAAGTATTTATTGGAACATAGAAAATATACAACTAGACCTAAGATGTTGTATACCAGCGTGATGAGCCAGATTGTGCCTAAAAAGATATCAGAGTATGGAGGAACTCCTTTACTGGCACCAGTAGGCCACTCGTTGATTAAGGCAATGATGAGAAAGAATCGAGCTATATTTGCCGGGGAACACTCAGGACATTTTTACTTTAAGGAGAATAACTATAACGACTCGGCATTGGTTGGCACATTGATATTGCTGATGGCTATTTCCAGTGATGATCGACCAGTAAGTAAGCAGGTGGAGGAGTTTCGTATTTATGAAAAGGCAGAGGAGATGTCAGTAAAAGTGGATGATAGGGACAGATTTATAGAGATGGTGCTTCAGGTGATAACTTCCGATCAATCAAGCTTGGGTAAACCAAAGCAGATAAGAAGAACGGATGGAATTACAGTAGAGTATGGAGATTTTTGGTTTAACCTGCGTCCTTCTGGAACCGAACCAGTGGTAAGATTTAACATAGAAGCATACGAAGTTGGTAAACTGGAGAGACGAAGAGGACAGGTACTTTCAATGTTAAAAAAATTAGGCGGCCATGTTTAAACATAAACTAGATCAAGAAAGCAGTTACAAACTGGATAGCAGTCGGGTGTATGACTCGGTGTTGACACTGCCTCAGCAAATTGGTGGGTTGTGGGAGGGCTTAACGGAGTTAAAAATAGGCAAGGCGTGTAGGCTGGTTGATAACTTGGTAGTTGTGGGTATGGGCGGATCAGCTTTGGGAGCTAGAGTGGTTAAGAGTATGTGCAATGATAAGCTGATGTTGCCACTTGAGATTGTAAATAACTACCATTTGCCTGCTTATGTAGATGAAAGAAGTTTGGTGATCTTATCAAGCTATTCTGGTGGTACGGAGGAGGTACTTCATGCAGCCAAGGAAGCTGAGGCCAGAAAGTCCTGTGTGGTAGTGATTGCTGGAGGGGGTAGTTTGGTGGAGGTGGCAGAGAAAAATAACTGGCCGGTTTTGAAACTGAATGAGGAATATAACCCGAGTAAACAGCCAAGGATGGCCATTGGGATGAACGTGATGGCGGTGTTAATGGTGTTGTCTCGTTGTGGTCACGTTGAGATTGAGTCTGAGTTGGTAACTCAGGTATTGGCCAACTTGCGCAGCCAGCAACAGATCTTGGGTAAGGATAGGCCGTTTAAAGAAAATCCAGCTAAACGGTTAGCCGAGATAGTAGAGGAAAAGGCGGTGATTATGATTGGAGCCGAGCACTTGACCGGTGCGATTCATGTATTTAAAAACCAATTAAATGAGAATGCGAAGACCTTTGCGGCTAGGTTTGATTTACCAGAGTTAAACCATCATTTACTTGAAGGTTTAAGTTTCCCTAAGGAGTTAAGAAAAGTATTTCATTTCGTGATATTTGATAGTGAGCTGTATGACCCGGTAATCAGTAAGCGTCTGCTTTTAACTGAGGAGGTAATCACTAAACAAGGATATGGGGTGACTAGGATTAAGGCCGAGACAAGTGGGGCGCTGGCTCAGGTGTGGGAGACGATAGCTTTTGGTGGATTTGTCTCCTTTTATTTAGCTTTACTTCATAAGATTGATCCAGCGCCGATTCCCTGGGTAGATTATTTCAAGAGTAAATTAAAGTAAGAGCAACTTCCCTTTTTGATGTAAGTTGCCTATGATGAAGGTATGTCTGTTTTTGTTTTAAAATTTAATGAGATTGATCGTGAGGATATTGGTTTGGTAGGAGGTAAGGGGGCAAATTTGGGTGAGATGACCCGAGCTGGTTTTCCGGTTCCGAATGGATTTTGTGTGACGGCACAAGCGTATCGAGAGATGGTGAAGTTTAATGGTTTTGATAGCAAGATTCGAGAAATGCTTGATGGGGTTGAGGTGAAGGACTCGGATAAGCTGCAAAGGGCGGCAGACCGGATCATGAAGATGGTTTCAAAAGCGGATATTCCTGATGAGATGGCGGAGTCGATTATCAGACATTACAGATCACTTAGCAGTAAAACTAAGAATCCCTTAGTAGCGGTTAGGTCTTCGGCAACAGCAGAGGATTTACCCGAGGCTAGCTTTGCCGGACAACAATCTACTTTTTTGGATATTAAAGGAGAGGCGGCAGTTATTCAGGCAGTCAGAGATGCTTGGGCATCTTTGTTTACGGCCAGAGCTATTTTTTACAGAGAGACCAATGGCTTTGATCATTTCCAGGTGGCTTTGGCAGTACCGGTGCAGCTGATGGTGGCATCTGAGGTAAGTGGAAATATGTTTACTATTAATCCGGTAAATAATGATAAGCGGATTATTGTAATCGAGGCTATTTGGGGTTTGGGCGAGATGATTGTTCAGGGTACCTACACACCAGATCACTATGAGGTAAGACGAGATGACATGACCATTTATGCCAGGGAGATTAATGAGCAGAAGAAAGAGCTAACCAGAAAAAATGGGGTAAACAAAGAGTATCCCTTGCCTAAGTGGAAGGTAGGCAGGCAGAAGCTAGAGGATGACCTGATTGTAAAGCTGGCTGAGATTGGTGAGAAACTACACAGCCATTACCGATTCCCACAGGATATAGAGTGGGCCATGGAAGGTGGTAAGTTGTATGTAGTTCAGACCAGACCGATTACAACCATGGAGGCGGTAGAGAGACAGTCTGAGATGAGCTTAAAGGAAGAATCTAGTTTGAGGTTATTGGTTAAAGGAGATGCGGCTTCGCCTGGAGTGGCTTGGGGCAGGCCGGTGGTATTAAAGTCGGCCAAGGAAATAAGCAAGATCAAGGAAGGAGATGTGTTGGTAGCGGAGATGACTACTCCTGATTTTGTGCCGGCGATGAAGAGAGCGGTAGCGATTGTGACTAACTCAGGAGGACAAACCTCGCACGCGGCGATCGTATCAAGGGAACTGGGGGTGCCAGCGGTGGTGGGCAGTAAAGATGGAACCAAAGTTCTTAAGAAAGAGAAGTTAATTACAGTTAACGGTACAACTGGTGAGGTATTTGCTGGTAAACCTAAAGAACAAGACCTGAAGTACACTAAGCGAGATATTGGTGCAGGTTTGGTAGAGACGGCCACTAAAGTATATGTTAATTTGGGTGAGCCAGAACTGGCTTCGAGTGTGGCCCAGAAGAATGTGGATGGAGTGGGGTTGCTGCGAGCTGAGTTTATGATGGCGCAGATAGGTAAGCACCCCAAGAAGATGCTTAGAGATGGCAAGCGAAAAGAGTATGTGAGGTCGTTGGCAGTGGGACTGGCTCAGTTTGCCTCGTCTTTTGGCAGCAGGCCGGTAGTGTATCGCGCGAGTGATTTTAAGACCAATGAGTACCAGAACTTAATCGGGGGTAAGGATTTTGAAAGACCGGAACCTAATCCGATGTTGGGCTATCGAGGGGCACTGCGATACATTACTGATGAGCAGGTATTTGAGATGGAGCTTGAGGCGATTAAGATGGTGAGAGATAAGCTGGGATATAAGAATTTGTGGTTAATGATTCCATTTGTTCATGAACCAAATGAGTTGCTTAAGGTTAAACGAATTGTGGCGGCTAATGGCTTAAGCCGATCTAGTTCATTTAAGTTGTGGATGATGGTGGAGATCCCTAGTAACGTGATTTTGCTCGAGGAGTTTGCCAAGGCAGGGATTGATGGAATCAGCATTGGGTCAAATGACTTAACCATGTTAACTCTAGGAGTAGATCGAGACAATGAGGACGTGGCGGGGGCTTATGATGAAAGAAATCCAGCGGTTTTGTGGATGTTGGAGACGGCCATTAAAAAGGCGGTTAAGCTTGGTTTAACAGCTAGTTTATGTGGTCAGGCAGCCAGTCAGTATCCTGATTTAGTAGAGAAATTGGTGAGATGGGGAATCACCTCGGTGTCGGTATCTCCTGACGCGGTGGAGAGGACTAGAGAGATTGTGGCACAGGCTGAAAAAAGGGTGATTGGTGGAAAATAGGCTTGTGTTAAACTGATCCTGATATGGCCAAGATACAAGCAATAAAGGCGAGAGAGATTTTAGATTCACGAGGAACACCGACAATTGAGACAACCATTTGGTCTGATACAGGACAAGCAGCAGTAGCAGCTATTCCTTCTGGTGCATCTACAGGTAAGTTTGAAGCGGTAGAGCTGCGGGATGGCGACCCAAGTCGCTTTAAGGGAATGGGGGTGATAAAGGCAGTTGATAATGTAAATAAGATAATCGCACCTAAGGTGGTGGGGATGGATCCTTTGTACCAGTCCAAAGTAGACAAGGTTTTAATAGATCTTGATGGTACGGATAACAAGTCAAAACTAGGAGCTAACGCAATTTTGTCAGTGTCCCAAGCGGTGTGTGAACTGGGAGCGTTGATTAGCGGTAGGGCAATTTTCCAGTACTTGGCTGAGAAGTATGCTTTGGTAAGTCTTAATTGGTCATCCTTACCGGTACCGATTTTTAATCTGATTAATGGTGGTAAACATGGAGCAGGTAATAACTTGGATTTCCAGGAGTTTCATATTTACGCCTCTTCACGTCAGTCTTTTGGCGAGTCTTTGAGGATGGGTGAGACGGTTTATCAGACTCTTAAAGAGTCGTTAATCAAGCGAAATGCGGCTTATTCGGTTGGTGATGAGGGAGGTTTTGCGCCAAACCTTTATACCAACACCGATGCCTTAGAACTGCTGGTGGAGGCGATAAATTTAAGCAACTTTACATTGGGTAAGGATATATTCTTAGGGCTTGATACAGCTAGTAACTCGTTTTTTAAGAATGGGAAGTATGTGGTTAAGGATAAATCTCAGCCTTTAACAACTGAGGAGATGATTGAGTTTTATGTTCAGTTGAACAAAGATTACAATCTGTTTGCCCTGGAAGACGGTTTGAAGGAGGATGATTTTGATGGTTGGGCGAAATTAACCAGTGAGATAGGGGCAAATACTTTGATTGTGGCTGATGACTTGGTGGTGACTAATAAGAAGAGACTTAAACAGGCGATTGAAAAAAAGGCCTGCAATGCTGTTTTGATCAAACCAAACCAGATTGGCACCATATCAGAGACAGTTGATGTAATTAAATTGGCTAAGGATAGCAAGTTGGCGGTAGTGGTGTCACATCGATCGGGCGAGACAAACGATGATTTTATCGCTGATTTTGCAGTCGGGATGGGGGCAAACTATGTTAAGTTTGGGGCGCCAGCTAGAGGTGAGAGGGTAATTAAATATAACCGAATGGGCATGATTGAGAGCTTGCTTAAGCCAGCTCAGACGGAGACAAGTAAACCTGATAATGACAGAGCTTAAGACAAAACCAGTAGTATTGTTGATTCTTGATGGTTGGGGTATTGCTCCTGAGGGTAAGGGGAATGCAATTGAGCTGGCCAGTAAACCTAATTATGACATGTTGTTAAATGAGTACCCCAACACTCAGCTTGAGGCGTCAGGTGAGGCGGTGGGCTTGCCTAAGGGTGAGGATGGTAACTCAGAGGTGGGACATCTTAACATTGGTTCGGGTCGGATAGTGATGGAGTCTTTACCAAGAATTAATCTATCAATTGTTGACGGATCTTTTTTTGAGAACGAAGCTTTGCTTAAGGCAATCAATCAGGCTAAGAACAACAACTCACGTTTACATCTGATGGGATTGATTGGTAGCGGAGGGGTCCATGCGTATAACGACCACTTGTATGCATTACTGCAACTGGCTAAAAAGCACCAGATAGAGAATCTGTTTTTACATATCATTACCGATGGACGTGACTCCCCACCAACTGAGGGCAAGATGCACATAAAAAAGTTAATGGATGAGTTAGAGCAATTAAAGATTGGAAAAATCGCGACATTGATGGGCAGATACTATGCGATGGATCGTGATTTACGCTGGGAAAGAACTAAACTGGCTTATGAGGGTTTAACCGAGATGATTGATAATAAGGCTAAAGACCCACTTTCTGCTTTGGAGCAAAGTTATCAGCAAGAAATCACTGATGAGTTTATTAAACCAATCCAGATTGGTGAAAATACCAAGGAGTCTAGAATCCAGGACGGTGATGGAGTGATCTTTTATAACTTTAGAATTGATCGACCCAGGCAACTGACTAAAGCATTTGTTATGGACGATTTTGAAAAGACAGCCATGGTGATTAAAGGCTTTGATGCTTATGATGTAAGCGGAAAGAAAAAGGAGGTAGTGGCTACGCCAGAGAATACTCCGTTTAAGCGCAAAATTGTACTAAAGAATATTGTGATGACGACAATGACTGAATATGAACCAGGCTTGGCAACTGAGGTGGCATTCCCCCCTCAAGTGCTTGAAAACACTTTGGGCGAGGTGGTGGCAAAAGCTGGAATAAAACAGTTAAGGGTAGCTGAGACAGAGAAAGAAAGATTTGTGACATATTACTTTAACGGAGGAATAAACAAAGTGTTTGAGGGTGAGGATAGATTGATAGTCCCCTCTCCTGATGTGGAGACCTATGACCTTGAGCCTGAGATGTCAACGCCTGAGATAGTTTATGAAACTCAAGTTAAGTTGGAGTCTCAAGATTACGGCTTGGTGGTGATTAATTTTGCCTGTCCTGATATGGTAGCTCATACTGGTGATATTAAGGCGGCAGTAAAGGCAGTTGAGGCGGCAGATGAGGGATTGGGTAAGCTAGCGAATTTGGTCAAAGAAAAGGAGGGGGTGTTGATTGTTACAGCTGATCATGGCAATGTGGAGGAATTGCTGAGTCCGGATGGAAAGCAGGTTGATACAGAGCACTCGACTAACCCAGTGCCGCTGATTGTTGTCTGGGATAAGCGACCAGAGGGTTTAAGTTTGCGGCAAGGGGTTTTGGCTGATATAGCGCCAACAATACTAAAGATTATGGGATTGGAGCAGCCGGAAGAGATGAACGGAAAACCTTTGTTTTAAGGCTTTGCGAGTAAGTTTAAGAGTTGATATAGTGAGGAGATATGAAAGTAGATGTAATAAAGGTAGGGAACAAAAAGTTAGCCAAGACTCCAAACTTGGAGAACTATGAGAAGGGGTATAAGAATTTTAGTTGGGATGAGGTTAAAAAAGATCTGGAGTTTTTTAAGGGAGGCAAGTTTAATGCTGTTCACAATGCGATAAGCAGACATGCTCGGGATGAGCTGAAAAATAAGGTAGCTCTTTATTGGATCGGCGAGGATTGGACAGAGAGAAAATTTACCTTCGCTGAGATGGAGCGATTAAGCGGCCAGTTTGCCAGTTATCTTAAGGACTTGGGGGTTGATCGTGGTGATCGAGTCTTTTTCTTTTTACCAAGAGTGCCGGAGATGTACTATGGCTTTTTAGGCACTTTGAAACGAGGGGCGGTGGCTGGAACTTTGTTTAGTGCTTTCCAGGAACAGGCTTTGGTAGATCGGATTGGAAGTAGTAATGCTAAGGTTCTGGTAACTAACAAAGAGTTACTACCTCGAGTTCAAAAGGTCAAGAAAGACTTACCTAACCTTGAAAAAATTATTTTGAGTGACGATTTAGAAAAGGTATTGGAGCAGTATGATGACGAGGGTGAGGTACGAGAGATGGAGCTAGATGATCCGGCCTTTATGCTTTACACCTCGGGATCAACTGGCAAGCCTAAGGGGGTGGTGCACAAGCACGAGGCTTTGTTACAAGAGGAGATGACGGCTAAGTACGTGCTGGATCTGCAGCCTGATGATGTGTACTGGTGTACGGCTGATCCAGGCTGGGTAACTGGGGTAGCTTATGGGATTTTGGGCTCATGGAGTTTGGGTGCCTCGGCAGTGGTGTATAACGGCAGATTTGATGCAGAGAGTTGGTATAAGATTTTGCAGGATTGGGGGGTGAGTGTGTGGTATACAGCGCCAACAGCAATTAGATTGTTGCAAGCGGCTGGTGACGAGTTGCCTGATAAATATGACTTGTCTAAAGTGAGACATGCCTGCAGTGTAGGCGAGCCACTCAATCCCGATCCAATTAGATGGGGTAGGAGGGTATTAAAGATTTTGTTTCATGACACCTGGTTTCAAACAGAAACGGGAGCCATCTCGATTGCCAACTTCCCAGCAATGGATATAAAGGTTGGATCTATGGGTAAACCAGTACCGGGAAATGTGGCAGCTATTGTGGATGATAAGGGAAAAGAGTTGGGGCCAATGACTGAGGGTAGTTTGGCATTGAAGCGAGGATGGCCCTCGATGATGAAGACTATATGGAGGCGACCTAAGAAGTTTGATAGTTATTTTGAGGGCAAGTGGTTCATCAGCGGTGATAGAGCATATATGGATGAGGATGGATACTTTTGGTTTGTGGGTAGGGACGATGATGTGATTAAGACATCAGGAGAGCGGGTTGGTCCTTTTGAGGTTGAGTCGGCATTAATTGAGCATGAGGCAGTAATTGAAGCAGGAGTAATTGGCAAGCCGGACGAAGTCAGAGGTCAGATAATCAAGGCGTTTGTTGTGTTAAAGCCTGGAGTGACTCCAAGTGAGAAATTAAAAGAAGAGCTGTCGGTGTATGTTAAAAAGCACTTGGCTGGCCATGCTTACCCCAGAGAGATTGAGTTTATTGATAAGCTACCAAAAACAAGATCGGGCAAAATTGTGAGAAGAATGCTTCGAGCTAAGGAGTTGGGACTGGAGGTAGGTGACACCAGCACTTTGGCCGATGAGTAAAAATGAGGGAACCAAGTTTAGCTGAGCTAGATAAAATAAGACGAGAGGGTTATAGGCCTGGGGTGGTTGTATGTTTGATTAATCAAGAAAAGTTACTGATGGCGTACAGTGTCGAGCATGGTTTGTGGCAGATACCTCAGGGGGGAATTATGGGTGGTGAGAGTTTGATGACAGCATTGGTTAGAACTGTCGAGGAGGAGCTGGGTGAGGAGGTAACCAGTGGAGTAAATCTTAGCTTAGAAATAGTTGGAGTAGACCGAGTCGAGTTTCCACCAAATAAAACTGAGGGAAAAAGTATTATGACAGAGACGGGTGAGGAGCTATCTATGAAAGGTAAACACTATTTTCTGGCTAAAAGCGAGTGTCTGGTGACTGAGTTTGATATGAGCAAGTGTGTTTATGGGGTGGTGAGGTGGGTGGGATATAAGGAGGCCTTAGAACTTGCGAGTCAGATATATCAGCGAGGAAAAAGGCGGATGACAGAGACAGCGATTGAGAGACTTAAAGAGGCTAAGGCTATAACCTAAGTAAAAGGGTGATCTCCCCTTTTGGTTTGAGGTTGGATAGGTTGGCGAGTGAGTCGCGGATAATTTCTTGGTGGGGCTTGGTAAGCTCGCGTACAACTACGGCTGGTGTGCTGGGTGGAAAATACTCAAGCAGCTGTTTGATAGTTTGGGACAGGCGGTAAGGTGATTGATAGAGAATTAGGGTGATCCCCTGACCGATTAGCGGGGTGAGAAGTGAAAGAGTTTTGTGCTTTTTGGAGGTCTTTTTTGGTAAAAAACCTAAAAACATAACCTTGTCAGCAGAAAAACCTGAGATAGCTAGAGCTGTCATGGCGGCAGTAGGTCCGGGGATAATATCAAGCTCGCCTTGTTTGTCTATAACAGCATTAATCAAGACGAATCCGGGGTCAGAGATGGTGGGTAAGCCGGCGTCTGAGACAAGAATCCCCTCTCCTAGTTGTTCAAGACGGATTAGGGCGTGGTTGACTGTAGTTTTTTCGTTAAAGTCATTAATAACTAAATACTCACCGGTGAAAGGTGCGTCAAGGAAGCCCTCGTGTTGAAGTTTCGAGTAAAGCCTATTAAAGACTCTGGTATCTTCGCAGATGACTAGTTTGGCGTTCTTGATGACTTCAATTGCCCGAAGAGAGATATCAAGATGATTGCCTAAGGGTAGGCCTAATATGGTTAGTTTCATGAGCATATTGTATCAGTCATGGTAGAATGGGTGGTCGCCATTTTAGTTTAAAAAGGAGGTCAACATGCCTGGAACAATACAGGCTGCGGCCACTAAAGTGCGAAGAATGCGTTCTGGGTCAGAATTTATCTTGGTTGTTAAGACCAAGGTAGAGGATCCTGGAGCACAAGTAGAGGCTCTGGCCAGTGGGTCAGGGAAGCAGTTGGCATTGCTGGGAAGTGATGTGGTCAATAAAGACGGGAAACTGGTCACCTTGATTAAGATCAGGGTGAATTGACGCAGTGACTTCCTGGAAATGCCTACTACAGGCCGGTACTGAACCTTAGTACCGGTTTTTTGTATCCGCAGTGGTTTTAGTTTTTAAATTTATGTGTGATAGACGGAGGGTGGGTGCATTGCTATACTCATTAGTAATGCCCTGGGGAGATAAGACAATCAACTGGAAAATTGCTGGAGCTGCAGGACTGGGAATAAAGTCGACTGGTGAGGTTATGGCTAAAGCTTTGTCACGTTCAGGTTTGTATATTAACGGTTACACCGAGTATCCATCGTTGATCAGAGGTGGACATAACACGTATCAAGTACTGGCGAGTGAAAAACAGGTAAGTAATCCCAGATGGAATCTAGACATTTTAGTGGCCTTAAACGAGGAGGGAGTAGTTTTACATGAGGATGAGATTGATGAGCGAACAAAGATTGTGGTTGATGAGAGTGTAAAGATTGAGGGTAATAGGGGCAGACTTATCCAAGTACCTTTGCTTGAAAAAGCGAAGGAGTTGGGTAACCCAATTGTGCAAAATGTTATTGCCCTGGGGGTGAGTGCAGCCTTGATAGGTGTAGAGATAAGTATATTTGAGGAGTTGATCGAGGAAGAGTTTGGCAAGAAGAAAGAATTGTTGGAAATTAACAAGAAAGCGCTTAGGGTTGGTTGGGAGTTGGCTGGTGAGGAGAGACAGGTGGAGTTAAGGAAAAGGGCAGATAAGCCGCGAATGGTGATGAGCGGTAGTGAGGCGGTGGCAATGGGGGCAATGGCAGCGGGAATGCAACTGTATTGTGCATATCCAATGACACCAGCAACGCCAGTGATGCACTTTTTGGCTAAGTACCAGGATAAATATGACTTGGTTGTCAGACAAACGGAGGATGAGATTGCGGCAGTTAATATGGCGATTGGAGCTAGTTTTGCGGGTGTTAAGGCAATGACGGGAACAAGTGGTGGTGGGTTTGCTTTGATGCAAGAAGGTATCTCACTGGCTGGAATGTTGGAGTTGCCTTTGGTGGTGATGTTGGCAATGAGACCCGGACCGGCAACTGGTTTACCAACCTGGTCAAGTCAGACTGATTTGCGATTTGCAATTCACGCTGGACATGGTGAGTTTGCTAAGATAGTACTGGCCCCTGGAGATCCAGTTGAAGCATATGAGTTGAGTTACAAGGCATTTGAGTTGGCTCAAAAATATCAAACGGTGGTGATCTTGCTGACTGATAAGTTACTGGCCGAGTCGCATTACTCGGTTGAGTTGCTGGAGGAAAAACCGGTAGTTGAGGTAAGTAATGTAACTGACAAACCAAAGAAGCCTGAGGAGGAGATGTTCCATCGCTACCAACCGAGTGCTAATGGTGTGTCGGAGCGGACTCTACCAGGGTTGGTTAATGGGTACTATGTGGCTAACTCAGATGAACACGGGCCAGAGGGTTTAGTTGATGAGTCGGCTGAGATGCGGGAGGTAATGGTGAGGAGAAGATTGCTTAAGTTGAAGTCTATTGAGAGTGATATGGCTTTGCCGGTTATCTACGGATCAAAGGAAACTAAATTAAGTTTGGTTGGATTTGGAAGTGTTAAAGGAGTAGCTTTGGAGGTGATTAAAGAGTTTAATGACGTTAACTATATCCATTTTAACCACGTTTGGCCGATGCCTAGCAAAGCAAGAGAGGTGTTGGAGGGGAGAAAGTTGGTGTTCTTGGAAAATAACATGACTGGACAGTTGGAGGGTTTGGTGCGTGAGTATCTGGGACTGGGGGGGATAAGTAATATTCGCAAGGATGATGGTAGGCCATTTTATGTAGATGAGGTTGTTAATTTGGTGAAAAGAATCATATGAAATCCGAAGAACTAAATACCAGTGTCTTCCCGACTTGGTGTCCAGGGTGTGGTGATTATGGAATCTGGGCAGCTTTGAAAAAAGCACTAAGTAAACTTGATACCCCGATTGAGAATGTGGTCATAGTTTATGGCATTGGTTGTTCGGGGAATATGGCTAGTTTTGTTAAGGTGTATGGTGTGCATGGACTGCATGGCAGAGCGATTCCGGTGGCTGAGGGGATAAAGTTGGCAAATAAGAAACTGAAGGTAATTGTGGTGGGCGGAGATGGAGATTTACTGGGTGAAGGGGTGGCTCATTTGGTGGCAGCATCACGATCAAACCCTGATATAACAGTGATTTTGCATAACAATCAAATATATGGTTTAACGACCGGACAGTCATCCCCTATTTCTTTGAAAGGGAGTAAAAGTAAGACGTACCCGATGGGTACACCTGATGAACCATTAAATCCAGTGCAGTTGGCTTTAACACTGGGGGCAAGTCAGGTAATGCGGGGATTTGCTGGTGATATTGAGCACTTAACAACTCTAATTAGTGACGCAATTAATCACGAAGGTTTTAGCTTGGTGGAGGTGCTACAACCGTGTGTGACTTTTAACAAAATAAATACTTATGCCTGGTTTAGAGAAAGAATCAAAAAGCTAGAGCAACCGGAAAGATCAAGACTGGAGGCGTTAAAAAAGGGAGTCTGGACTAACCAGCAGATAATGATCGGCGAGTTTTTCAGAGAAAGTAAACCGGTTTTGGGATACAGCTATGGAGTACTGGAGAGAAAGAACTTACTTGAGCTTAAGAGAAAAAGAGAGATGAACAAACTATTCGAGAGTTTCAGGTAAGGGAGAGTTGTTTTCGTCCATATAGTCAGGGTTGGGGGCTATGAACTCGACACGAGTGATGGGTTCATCTTCGATACCGGTGGTATGAGTGATGACTGCCTGATCGGGAAGAAGGTCAAAGAGTTCTAGGTCTTGTGCAGAGATATGTCCATGGTAGTGGAGAATCATGGTGCCAGTGGGTGAGCCTTCATCGTACTCAAAGAAAGCTCCAGGGAAGGCTTCTGGAGGAGTGTTTGGTCTTTCTACCATATCAACTAAAAGCGCCTGATAACACCAACTACTTTGCCTTGGATACGAACTCTGGTGGCGTAGATGGGGCTCATTGAAGCATTAGCTGGTTCTAGTCGAATTCGGGTTTTTTCTCTAAAGAATCTTTTAAGAGTGGCTAAGCCGTTTTCCAAAAGAGCTACCACTATATCACCGTTATCAGCCTGATTGGTTTCTTCGCAGACTACAAAATCGCCATCAAAGATACCATCATCACGCATGCTCTCACCATTAACACGTAGAACAAAAGCTTTGCGTTTGCCAGTGATCATCTCTGGAGAGACTTTTAAGGTAGCGTCTGGTTCATCATAGGGTTCGATTGGTTTACCGGCGACTATGTAGCCTAGAATGGGAAGTTCGACGGTACTTAAGGCCTGGCCAATCTTTTTGTCAACCAGTTCGATACCTCGGACAGCGCCTTCATATTTGCGGATGATTTTTTTCTTGATTAGGGCTTGAAGATGTTCGTGTACGGTAGCTAGTGAGGAGACACCTAAGGCATCGGCAATTTCTTGAAGAGTGGGTGAGTAACCATGAACTTGAATGTATTGGGAGATAAAATCAACGATTTGTCGTTGTCGCTTGTAAAGGGTGACTGCCATGATTAGAATTTATGACAAATAAAACCCGAAGTCAAGTAGAAGATTTCGGGTATTTTTCTGGTAAAATGTTAGATTGATGGATTTTAAATTGAAATCACCATTTGAACCAGGAGGAGACCAACCAGAAGCTATAAAAAAATTGGTGGAAGGAATCAGACAGAATGAGAGCGGTCAGGTGTTGCTAGGAGTGACGGGTTCGGGCAAGACATTTAGTCTGGCCAAGGTGATTGAGGAAGTGAAACTACCTACCTTGATCATTTCCCACAATAAAACATTAGCGGCTCAACTGTACCAGGAATTTAGAGATTTTTTTCCAGAAAATGCTGTGTCATACTTTGTGTCGTATTATGACTACTATCAGCCAGAGGCGTATATCCCCCAGTCTGATACCTATATTGAAAAGGAGACGAGTGTTAATGATGAGATAGATAAATTGAGACTGGCGGCAACCACCAACTTGCTGACAAGACCGGATGTTATTGTGGTGGCTTCGGTGTCATGTATATATAATTTGGGTTCGCCAAAGGATTATGCTCTGAATATGTTGGAGCTGATTAGTGGTGAGCTGATTGGACGTGAAGAGGTAATGAAACGGTTAGTTGACATGCAGTATGAGCGGACTAGAGGTCAATTGCTTAGGGGAAATTTTAGGGTAAGGGGTGAGTATGTTGAGGTGTGGCCAGCTGATAAAGATGAGGTGTTAAGAATTGTGTTTGGTGAGAAGGAGATAAAGGATTTAATCTGGGTTGATTCAGTTGATCTGACTCCCCTACTGCTTACAGGTGAGAGTGAAGGAAGAGAGAAACGGGCAGTGATATCTCCGGCTAAACATTTCTTGGCAGATGTGTACAGTCAGGATAAAGCGGTGGAGGAGATAAAGAAAGATTTGGCCAAGCGAAGTAAAGAGCTTAAGAATCAAGGCAAGATACTAGAGGCTCATAGACTGGAACAGAAAGTAAACTACGATCTGGAGATGTTAATGACTATGGGGTATGTGAATGGTATTGAAAATTATTCTCGGTATTTCGATGGCCGACAGCCTGGTGAGGCACCTTTCACTTTGATTGAGTACATGCAGCATAATGCTGAGATTTTTGGTAAGAAAAAATTTTTGACCGTAATTGATGAGAGTCACATTACTCTGCCACAGATTAAAGGTATGTATCGAGGAGATGAGGCTAGAAAAGAAACATTAATAGAGTATGGTTTTAGATTGCCATCAGCTAGAGATAATAGGCCTCTTAAGTATGAGGAGTTTGCCAGAAAGATTAAACAGGCTATTTATGTAAGTGCAACTCCGGCTGAGTGGGAGATTAATTTGGCAGGGGGCAAGGTCGTCGAGCAACTGATTAGGCCAACCGGTTTGCTTGAACCGGTGATCGAGGTGAGACCAATTGAGGGCCAAGTGAGTGATTTGATAAGAGAGATAGTCAAACGAAAAGAAAAGTGTGAGCGGGTGCTAGCAACCACATTGACGAAGAAAATGGCTGAGGAGTTGGCTGATTATATAAAAGACAGTGAACGGGTAGAGGAAAAAATCGGATACAAACTAAAAAGTCCAATTAAGGTTCATTATCTTCATGCAGATGTGGAGACATTAGATAGGATTGATGTATTGGATGATTTGCGTAGTGGTGAGGTGGATGTTGTGGTGGGAATCAACTTACTTAGAGAGGGTCTGGATCTTCCGGAAGTGTCATTGGTGGCGATTTTGGATGCTGATAAGGAGGGATTTTTACGCTCAGAAACCTCACTTATCCAGACAATGGGTAGAGCAGCTAGACATGTTGAGGGTAAGGCGATTCTTTATGCTGACAAGATTACCGATTCAATGAGACGAGCTATGGATGAGGTGACCAGAAGAAGAAAAATTCAGGAAAGGTATAACTTGAAACATGAAATCGTACCTAAAGGAATCATTAAGCCAATGAGAGATAAGCTTTTAAAGAGGATTAAGGTAGATAACAAGAAAAAAAAGATGGATGTACTGGATGATTATGGCTGGAGTAGTCCTGATGATGTAGATGTTGAGGCAATGACACCAAGTGACAAGCTTAAACTGAGTAAGAAACTAAGGAGATTAATGAACGAGGCGGCTAAGAACTGGGAGTTTGAGCGGGCAGCTTCCCTGCGTGATTTGATTGAAAAAATTGAATAGAAAACTAATCGCGCTCAAGAACCATACGAAGTGACCGACCTTGTGTGACAATACTACTATTTGGTCTGACATCAGCTGGAAGGATAGGGTCTTCGGCGGAGTACTCATTGCCAAGGATACGAGAAATATTTTTTCTGGTTTGCGCAACGGTGTAACCAGTAACTTGACGATCACCACTATCAGCATCAGAGGAAATATAAACATATGGAGGTGCAAGTCTCTTGATGCCTTCAAGGATTTCGTTCTCGATATCTATATCGGGAATAAGGCCAACAACCACAGCTAGGTCAACCTGACCTCTAAGTTGTCTGCCTATATCGGCATCAAAACGATCGCGGACTATAAAAGCATGGGACGAGGGTGGTGCATCAGGAATCCTGTCCGTTGGTTGATTGAGCGGATCTACGTGGATAACCAGTATGGGGTCGCCTTTAACATCAGGCTGGCTACTTTGAAGTATGACGCCATCATTATTATTACTACGCGAGCCGATTTCGATGACAACTGGTGCGTCTGGATTATCCTTGCGCCATTGTTCTATTTTTTGTCGTAGCTCTGGGGTTGAGACAAACTCAGCGTTGGTTGGTGGCGAGTAATCTCGTTCTTCTTCAACAGGAGCAAATGGGCGTTCTGACATAGTGACAATATATCACAATATGAGCTTGGACGGCTGTGGTATACTTTTTCAAAATTATAGGAAAAGGACAGATTTATGGCACAAACTGAAGGCTTGCGCTTCTTAACTAGGGAAATGGGTTTTACGCCTGAGTCAGTGAGGATGAGTGAGGTGGTACTTGGAGTATTGGGTG